>NZ_JBNJOF010000005.1:0-285902 GCF_050113875.1 Vibrio sp. TRT 1302
GAGTGGCCAAAGGGATCAGACTGTAAATCTGCTGGCACTGCCTTCGATGGTTCGAATCCGTCCCCCTCCACCATATTGAAGAAACCAGCTCATCGAGCTGGTTTTTTTTCATCTCTACAAAATCACACCCATCTCTATCTATTTAGAATCAAACAAAAAAAGCCCCGACAATGCGGGGCAAGTATCAGAACCAATAGGTTCTGATGAAGCAAACACGACTAGGGGGTGTTAGCTTTCGACTAAAATAATACGAGTTTCATAAGGTCTAAGTTTCTGCACCTTGTCGACCTGCGGTCTAAGCTCAGCATAGTTAGCTAACAGGTACCTAGCACGTGACACATCGAAGTTGTCTGGCAAAGTACACTCTGTCTCTTGACCATAATAGTTGTTTAGACAGATCAAAGTGGCTGTTTCGGTTTGACGTCGATAACCGAATATCGCGTCATGATTAGGGTAAAGATCCAGATAATCACCTGTTGTGATCACATCCCACTCTTTACGTAACTCAATCAGCTTCTGATAGAAATAAAAGACCGAGTTTTCGTCTTCTATGGCCAACTTGGCATTCACTTCACGGTAGTTTTCTGCCACTTCAAGCCATGGTGTCGTTTTGGAGAAACCAGCAAACTTATCGTCATTCCACTGCATTGGTGTGCGGGAATTGTCGCGAGACTTTTGTGCCAGAATAGCCATCATATCGTCGTGTGAGACACCTTGCTGATTGACCATTATGTCGTACATATTGGTGCTTTCCACATCACGATACTGATCAATGCGGGTATAGCCAGGGTTGGTCATGCCAATCTCTTCGCCTTGATAAATATAAGGCGTCCCCTGCATCATGTGTATTGATGCGCCAAGCATTTTGGCGGATTCAACCCGATACTGTTGATCGTTACCTAAACGGCTTACCACTCGAGGTTGGTCATGGTTACACCAGAATAACGCCCCCCACCCTTTGCCATTAAGACCCGTTTGCCAGTGGTTGAAAATTTGTTTTAACTGGATAAAGTCAAAAGGAGCCTTGGTCCACTTTTCTCCATTTGGGTAATCCGCTTTCAAGTGGTGGAAGTTAAACACCATCGATAACTCTTTGTTATCTATTGACGAGTATTGCTGACAATGCTCCAGTGTTGTCGAAGACATCTCACCAACGGTAACACTGCCATACTTATGAAATACCGCTGAACTAATCTCGCGGAGAAATTCGTGAACACGAGGACCGTCGGTGTAAAAACGACGTCCGTCACCGATATCATCGTTCGGAAAGTCTTGCTGCTTAGAAATCAGGTTAATCACATCAAGACGGAAGCCATCGACCCCTTTTTCAGCCCAGAAGCTGATCACCTCTTTAACTTCAGCGCGAACCTGAGGGTTCTCCCAGTTCAGATCGGCTTGCTGCTTAGCAAATAGGTGGAGAAAATACTGTCCCGTTTGTTGATCGAATTCCCATGCACTTCCGCCAAATTTTGATTGCCAGTTATTTGGGCACTCTCCATTAACCGGATCTCGCCAAATATAGTAGTCACGATATGGGCTGTTCTTGTCGCCCAACGCAGACTGGAACCAATGATGATCAGTTGAGGTGTGATTCACGACGATATCCATAATGATACGAATACCGCGTTGATGGGCTTGCTCAAGCAACTGATCAAAATCCGCCATAGTGCCAAAGTCTGAATTAATGGCGTAGTAATCCGAAATATCATAACCATTATCAATCATTGGCGACTGGTAAATTGGAGTCAGCCAGATTGCATCGACACCAAGGCGCTTTAGATAGTCGAGCTTAGAAATAATGCCTTGAATATCCCCCGTACCCTTACTTCCGCTATCACAGAAACTTTTTGGATAAATTTGATAGATCGAGGCGGTTTTCCACCAATTTGGATCATTAGCCATAGCTGTCATTTCTAAACTCACTTACCAAATAAAAAATTGAATCTTTGAAAAGAGGAGCGGTGACTGCCCGCTCCTAAATGTATTGCGGAATTACGCGTTAACAGGCTCCAATTCGCCCTTCGTTTGTGCGCGCTTATAGAAGAACAGAGTTAATACTGCTGGAAGCGCGATTGCGACTAGCATCGCAACAGCATAAATGCCCCAAAACTGTGGTTGGATTGAGAGAATGCCAGGTAAGCCACCCACACCAATACCATTTGCCATCACGCCAGCACTACCACAGATTGCCGCTGCAACCGCGCTACCGATCATGGCACTAAGCATAGGGAATTTGTATTTGAGGTTAATACCGTACATAGCAGGTTCCGTGACACCTAGGTATGCAGAGATCGCTGCTGGTACAGAGATATCACGCTCGCCATGTTTTTTACTGATGATAATGATTCCAGCAACTGCTGAGGCCTGAGCGATGTTTGACAAAGCAATCAAAGGCCAGATAGGGGTACCACCAAGATCTTGCATCAACTGAAGATCCACAGCATTGGTCGTATGGTGTATACCCGTGATAACGAGTGGCGCATAGAGGAAGCCAAATACCATTGAACCAATGACTGCGAAGTCGCCTGTCATGGCTGCTTTAGCGGCAAAAGCCACACCGTCACCCAAAACTCGACCAAATGGACCAATTAGTGAGTGCGCCAGAACCACAGAAACGATAATGGATACAAATGGGACAACAACTAGGTAGAGGTAAGATGGAACAATACGTTTCAAATTAGTTTCGATAAAGGCGAGTGCAACACCCGCTAACATCGCAGGGATGACCTGAGCTTGATAACCCACCTTCTCAATGACAAAGAGGCCGAAGTCCCATGCTTCTGGTACTTGCTTACCAATCAAATATGCATTCATCAACTGAGGAGAGACAAGCGTCACACCCAATGTGATACCTAAAATTGGTGTACCACCCAGTTTCTTCACCGTAGACCAACACACACCGACAGGAAGGAAGAAGAAAATGGCTTCGCCGATTAACCACAGGAAGCTGTGTACCGTTGCCCAAAATTGACTGATTTCAGTCAGAGTCTGACCATCAAACATCTTGATGTCACCAATGACATTACGGAAGCCTAAAATTAAACCACCAGTAATAATCGCAGGTAGAAGCGGAACAAAAATTTCAGCTAAATGGGAGATTCCACGTTCTAGGATGTTCATGTTTTGGCGAGCCGCGAGCTTAGCCTCATCTTTCGATGCCGCTTTTTGTCCAGTCAGCTCAATCAGAACTTTATACACTTCATCGACTTCAGTACCGATAACCACTTGGAACTGACCCGCATTGGTAAAGCAACCTTTTACCATTGGCAGCGCTTCTAATGCTTTCTCATCGGCTTTCTCAGTATTGTTTAGTACAAAGCGAAGACGCGTTAAACAGTGGCTTACGCTCGCGATATTGTCGCGTCCACCGACTAACTCAATCAGACGCTCAACTTCTTGTTTCGCAATCTTACTCATATCCATGTCCACCCTAATTGGATTCTCATTCATGTCTAAATCAACATCAGACTTACAAACTGACCTGTTTTTATAGTTATGGGAATGTTCCCATTTATGCTTGTTATATTGTCAGATCCTATACTAGATAAAAATGGGAACAGTCCCATTAATTGAATGAGATCACAGTATAATTTTAATTCACTTTGAAACTAATGGCTTAGAGAGCAAGCGGCTGCTGAGTGATGTGAACCTGTTTTAGCTCACCATTTATTTGAGAGATCAATAAGTTAGCGGCCTTTTCTCCCGCAAGGGAATAACCAGGATCAATGCTAAAGACTTTTGGAAAAAGGAAAGAAAGTAGTTCATTTCCCCCGACCCCTGTCACCACGACATCTTCTCTGTCGAGCTCTTGAAGGCGTTTTATTACGCCAAGTGCCAACGTATCACTGGCGCAAACAATCGCTTCTGTTTTGGCATCGAGCACGCTATCAACTAGTAAGTAGGCACTTTCATGATTGAGTTGCCCTGTTTGATAATTGGCTTTAATTGCATGCTGTTCACACCAATTCAGGTAAGCCTCTAAACGTAGCTTTCCCGTTGTTTTATCGCTCGGTGATACTCCGATAAACGCGATGTGTTGGAGTGACTTTTTCTGCAAATATTCCAGAGCTTTGGTGATCACTTGCGTGTTGTCGTAGTTGATTGAAGAGACTTGATCGGTATCCATGGCAATAACGACTGAGCAATTTTTCCAGCTCGCCAGCTTGGAAATATCGAAATCGCTAAAGCCAAACACAATGACACCATCAACATTTCGTTTTTTCAGGACATCGAGATGTTCATTGGTTTTCTCGCGATCGAACTGGCTCTCCATAATAACAACATCATAGCCTGCATCGTATAAGGTGCTTAGCATGCTGCCGACGGCTTTATTTTCTGATGGCGAATCGAGGCGAGATATAATGACCCCAACCACCTTCTGACTGCCTCCACGCATGGCTTGTGCAGATTTTGATGGCACATAACCAGACTCTTGAATCACCTGCTCGACTTTGGCTCGAGTTTCAGGCTTCACCTTAGGATCATTGGTCAAGACGCGAGACACCGTCGACTTGCCGACACCAGACAGCTTAGCTATATCAAGAATGGTTAATTTTTTGCTCATAGGTTATTGGGTCTAATAGTTAAATGTTAAAAGGAGGCGAACGCCTCCTTAATACTATCCGAACAGATTTATTGACTGATACAATTTTTATACACGACACGCCCTAACTCTAAGCGAGCTTCACTGCCCTTAGTATAGAGGGTCACTGGGTTGAGGGTCTGCGCCGTGCCATCATCAAGAATGTATTTTGTCCCTGAGCCAGAAGGAACTTGAACCAGTCTATAGTCATGCTCCGGTAACCTCAGCAATGCCAAAGGTTGATTGGGCATAAAAGCGACTTTGAAGGTTTTATCTGCACTGCACTGATAAAATTCGAAATCACCTTGATAGGCACTATCACGCTCTACAGCATTATAGGAACACGCTGTTAAAACGAGTCCAATCATCGCCGTGAGTAACACTCTAGATTTCATGATTCCCTCCAGACAAGACTATAGCGGCCAACCTGATTTTGTTTACTTGGCGAGATAGTCTGGTACTTGCTTAATGCTATCGAGTACCACTGAGGCTAACGCTTCACCTTTCTCAGTCACTGGTTTGCCAGTACGAACAAGTATCTTGGTTCCGACACCAGCAGCGTCAGCCGCCATCATGTCTTCCGCCTTATCACCAACCATCACTGAGTTGGCCATATCAATTTTTAAAAAGTCACGAGCAGAGATAAACATCCCAGGTTTTGGCTTGCGGCAATCACAATCTTCCTTATATTTACCCTGACCTTGCTCTGCATGGTGAGGGCAGTAATAGATCCCATCAAGCTCAACGCCATTATCAACGAAATTCCAATCCATCCACTGAGTTAGTGATAGAAAACGATCTTCACTGAACATGCCACGTGCAATACCAGACTGGTTAGTCACAAGGACAAGCAGATAGCCCATCTCTTGGAGCTTTTTCGTCGCTTCAAACACACCTTCAATAAACTCAAAATCGTGTTCGTCATGCACATAGCCGTGGTCAACGTTGATTACGCCATCTCGGTCTAGAAAGACTGCAGGTTTTGCCAAAATATGCTTCTCGTTTTTGCTTTGATTAATAAGAATTATTGCACGCTTTATTTCTTTCATCACTATCTAATTACCAAACGATTGGGCAAAAAATACGTTTAGACGTCTAGACGTAAAAATATCTATTGACACAAATCACGCAAACCCATAGCATCCTCTAGTAAATGAGATGTGGCTCAAAATAATCTTCTGCTGCTCATCCAATCTGATAGTGGGTTTCTCGATGATTGAAATTAATCAAGTTAATAAGGTTTTCTTCCAAGGCACTAAGGAAATTCACGCCTTGAAAGAGATAAACCTTCATATTCCTCAGGGAACAATCTTTGGTGTTATTGGCTCATCAGGAGCAGGGAAAAGTACGCTTATTCGTTGTGTCAACATGCTAGAAGCACCAACGACAGGCTCGATCGTGGTTGATGGTGTGGATCTCACCAAGCTGTCTAAATCTCAGTTGAGCGAAGCTCGTCGTAATATTGGGATGATCTTCCAGCATTTTAATCTGCTGTCGTCACGCTCTGTATATGACAACGTGGCGCTGCCGTTAGAGCTCGCGGGCAAAGATAAAGCGCATATCAACCAAAAAGTCACAGAGCTACTTAAATTGGTTGGCCTAGAAGATAAACACGAAAGCTACCCTGCTAACCTGAGCGGCGGTCAAAAGCAGCGTGTTGCCATCGCTCGCGCACTGGCTTGCGATCCTAAAGTGCTTCTATGTGATGAAGCCACTAGTGCACTAGATCCAGCGACAACTCAGTCTATTTTAGAGCTGCTCAGAGAAATTAACCGCAAGCTCAACATCACCATTCTCCTGATCACTCACGAGATGGATGTTGTTAAAAGTATTTGCCACCAAGTAGCCATTATTGGTGGTGGTGAATTGGTAGAGAAAGGCAGTGTTGGTGAGATCTTCGCGCACCCTAAAACCGAGCTAGCTCACCAGTTTATTCGTTCAACATTGGATCTTTCTATTCCTGAAGATTACCAAGTTCGTCTACAAGAAACGCGCGTTGAGAACAGCTACCCACTAGTGCGTTTAGAGTTTACTGGTGCGACTGTTGATGCACCACTCATGAGCCAGATTGCTCGTAAATTCAATATTGATGTCAGCATTTTGAGTTCCGATCTCGATTACGCTGGCGGCGTTAAGTTTGGCATGATGGTCGCCGAACTGTTCGGTAACGAACAAGACGATAATGCTGCCATTGAATTCCTGCGCGAACACAACGTAAAAGTAGAGGTACTGGGTTATGTCCTTTAACGAAATTTCACAGTGGCTGAACTTAAACAGCAACCTACTTATTGGCGCGACGCTTGAGACTCTCTATATGGTCGCTGTCGCTGGTATTGTCGGCTTTGCAATAGGTATCCCTTTAGGCGTTGTTTTACACACGACTAAAAAAGATGGCCTGCTCGAAAACACTAAGCTCAACAGTGCGCTTGGTGCCATCGTAAACATTGGTCGCTCTGTACCATTCCTTGTCTTGATGGTGGCGATCATTCCAGTCACTAAGTTATTAGTGGGAACCTTTATCGGTACAACAGCGGCAATTGTTCCTTTGACCATAGGTGCGATTCCATTTGTCGCTCGTCTTATCGAAGGCGCATTGCTTGAAGTCCCAACGGGGCTTGTCGAAGCTGCGCAGTCTATGGGCGCGACACCGTTACAGATCATCTCAAAGGTATTACTCCCAGAAGCAATGCCAACTATCGTCAACTCCGTCACTATCACGTTAGTCACTCTAGTGAGTTACTCTGCAATGGCGGGAACGGTCGGAGGTGGAGGTTTGGGTGACGTAGCCATTCGCTACGGATTCCACCGCTACGATGTGGTGATCATGGCAGTAACAGTCGTCATGCTCATCGTACTAGTACAAATTATTCAATCTATTGGTGATGCGATTGTTCGTCGCGTCGATCACCGTTAATAATAAATTAAACATTAATCACAGATTTTATTTATAAGGAGATAGTGATGAAATTCAGTCTTAAAGGTATTTTGGCTATCGCAGCAGCAGCGTCTGCACTGGTTCTGGCAGGTTGTGGCGATAAAGAAGTGGACACAAGCAAAATCAAAGTTGGTGTTATGGCTGGTGCTGAAGCGCAAGTTGCTGAAGTAGCAGCAAAAGTGGCTAAAGAAAAATTCGGCCTAGACGTTGAGTTAGTGACTTTCACCGATTACGTAACACCAAATGCGGCGTTGGATGACGGTTCAATCGATATCAATGCATTCCAACATAAACCGTACCTTGATCAGCAAGTAGCAGACCGCGGTTACAAACTGACAATTGCAGGTAACACCTTTGTTTACCCAATTGCAGGTTACTCTAAGCAAGTAACATCTGTTGAAGAGATCCAAGATGGTGCTCGTATTGCTGTACCAAACGATCCAACAAACCTTGGTCGTTCTTTACTGCTTCTTGAGCAACAAGGTCTTCTGAAACTTCGCGAAGACGTCGGTCTACTAGCAACAGTTCGTGATATCGTTGAAAACCCAAAAAACATCACAATCGTAGAACTTGATGCGGCTCAACTACCACGTTCACTTGATGACGTTGCACTTTCAGTGATCAACACAACATACGCGAGCTCTATCAATCTAACACCACAAAAAGACGGTATCTTCGTTGAAGACAAAGAGTCTCCATACGTAAACCTTATCGTCGCTCGTGAAGACAATGTTCAAGCTGAAAACGTGCAAAACTTCGTTAAGTCTTACCAAACTGAAGAAGTGTACAACGCAGCATCAGACATCTTCCAAGGTGGCGTAGTTAAAGGCTGGTAATCAACAACTCGCTCAAACAATCGCTAAGGGCTGACGAGATTCGTCAGCCCTTTTATTTTTGTTCCGGCTTTTTGATACGTTCAAAATAGTTATCAATAATGGCTTCATAGCGACCATCTTGTTTCATTTCTCGCAATGCCTCGTCGAATCGATCTCGCAGCCAAGCATGTTCTCTCAACTTAGAAAAAGCGATATAACTGGGTGTCGCTTCAATAGGAGGAGAGAGAATTTCTAACATCTTATCCATCCCCTCACTGGCGATGATACTCCGAGCGCCAAAACTGTTGTTCACCCATATATCTGCCCGTCCGGTTCTTACCAAGTGTGCACAATCTCGAGTATGGTTACGCCTAAAGACCATTTTGAAACGACTCTCCGCGAGTAAAGCATCCATTCTTGCACCGTAACTCACTCGGTTTACAACGCAGATAGTTGAATTAGATAAATCAGAGGTTAAGAATAAGTCGCTAGAGATATTACTGTTTGTCTTCACGACTAAACTGATGTTTTGTGTGAACAATATCTGGTGACTAAAATCGGCAAACTGTTCTCTTTCTGGATTTTTAAATGCTGTAAAAATTGCATCTGCTCGACCAAATTGGACATTACTTAACGCCCTAGCCCATGGCAATACTTCGATAGAAATTGGCACATTGAGTTGTTTAAATACCGCTTCTACTAATTCGACCGCCACTCCGGATAGTTCATCTTCGTGGCTGACAATATACGGTGGGTATTCAAGGGTAACGAGCTGAATTGGCGCTTCACTACGGACGTTAAAAGCGAGCCCAAAAAACAATGCAGATAACGCGATACGTCGAATCATGAACAAAGGAACTCAAAAGAGTTGAACGATTCTGTTAAGCGCCGTTTAGCCGCGAGAGATACCACTGGCTGATTTTCATTTAACCTCCGAACTAACTGCTATAGAGGTAAGTAAAGTTCACCGCATTCACTTGTCAACTCGAATAGCACCAATCATCATTCACAAAAAAGCCAGAGCGAATGCTCTGGCTTTCAAACTAACCAATATCTATATCTTGGTTAAGGTGTGTAATACGTTGCCGCACCAGGACCTACAGGTAGACCCAAGACAAATACCCACACATAGAACAGCAGACTCCAACCGACGATGAAACAGATAGAGTAAGGAAGCATAGTTGCGATAAGCGTACCGATACCTAGATTCTTCATGTAGCGAGTCGCTACGGCTAGGATAAGACCAAAGTAGCTCATCATAGGTGTAATGATATTGGTGGTCGAATCACCGATACGGTATGCAGCTTGAATCGTTTCTGGCGCATAACCCACTAGCATTAGCATTGGAACGAAGATAGGTGCTGTCACTGCCCACTGAGCAGACGCTGAGCCGATCATTAGGTTAATGAAGCCACACATCAAGATGAATGCGAAGAACAACATAGGGCCTGTCAGACCGATATCTTGTAGGAAGTTAGCACCTGCAACAGCAAATACCTGACCAAAGTTAGTCCACTTAAAGAATGCAACAAACTGAGCAGCGAAGAACACCAACACAATGTACATACCCATAGAAGACATCGATTTAGCCATCGCATCGATCACGTCGCGATCCGTCTTCATCGTGCCCGTTACTTTGCCGTAAACAAAGCCCGGGATGGCAAAGAAGACAAAGATAAACGCTACGATACTCTTAAGGAATGGCGAACCAGCAACGGTACCCGCATCTGAACGAAGTACACCATCTGCAGGAACAATCGTCCAAGCAAGAAGAGCCGAAACGACAACAACAGCTAGACCGGCTAATTTAAGGCCTTTCTTCTCAATATCCGTCAGCTTGCCCATAGAGTCGTTTGACAGATCTTCCGATGCTTCCTCATCACTGTATTTGCCAAGCTTAGGCTCAACAATTTTCTCAGTAACAAACGCACCCATTGCGGCGATAAAGAACGTCGACACAAACATGAAGTACCAGTTAACTTCTGGACCAACCGTGTAAGTCGGATCGATCATTTGTGCTGCGGTTTCTGTAATACCAGAAAGTAGCGGGTCAACGGTACCAATCAGTAGGTTCGCAGAGTAACCACCAGAAACACCAGCAAACGCAGCTGCAAGACCAGCAAGAGGGTGACGACCTAAAGAGTGGAATAGCATTGCAGCCAGTGGGATTAGAACCACATAGCCAAGTTCAGACGCGGTATTTGAAATGATACCAGCGAAGACTACCGTAACTGTAACCATGCGCTTTGACGCACCCATTACCATGCCGCGCATTGCAGCTGATAGAAGGCCAGAGTGCTCTGCGATTGCCACACCTAACATAGCAACGAGTACGGTACCTAACGGTGCAAAACCAACAAAGTTTTTAACTAGGTTAGTGACGATCAGTTGGAGACCTTCTGCGTTAAGCAGGCTCACAACATGAATCATGCCATCTGCTGCACGGCCCTTAGCGCCTTCTGGGCGAGGGTCCATAACAGAAACTTCAAAGTATCCAGCAATGCCTGATGTAACTAGGATCGCTAAACAGAAGATGGCGAAAAGAGTGATTGGGTGGGGTAAAAGGTTCCCCAAATATTCAACAGTATCAAGAAAGCGTGTAAACAGCGGCTTTTTTGGCGAGTTTTGTTTAATCGAAGCAGATGAACTCATCTGTTCCCTCCTTGTAGTTATTCCTGTGCAAATGTGACAAAAATGTTCCAAATGCCCGCAGAGATTACTCGACAAAACTCTCAATTAGAAATTCAAAATGTTACAAAGTGTGTAACATTCAATTCATTTTAACTAAAAACAAACAAAAAATTAGCAAACACGGCTAATTTTAAATCAAAAACCAGAGTTATAATTCAACAGGACGCATTTACTATCAGAATGAAACAAAATCTAACCTCTTGATTCGATTGAGCGTGTTAGAAAAGCGGCCAAGATGAGAGTGACCTATTGAAAATCATCTTGGCCGATTAAAACCCTTGCTGAAGAAAAAGAGTCAATTGACGATTTTTAAACCAACCTCAAACATCCGTCGCACTATTTTTGCACCGCTTTAAACCTTGGGTTCGATTTACATATCACATAGAGTCGCCCACGACGTTTTACGATCTGGCAGTCAGGATGACGACTCTTGGCACTCTTTAATGATTTCACTACTTTCATCTATTTGTCCCCTTTTTCAAACTGACCGAAACGACGTCTAAAGTTCGCCACACGACCCTCTTTTTGAATCACTCGTTGCTTACCTGTATAGAAAGGATGAGATTTCGAAGAGACTTCAACGGTGAAATAAGGGTAGGTTTTCCCGTCACGCCATTCGATTGTTCGATCTGTTTGTAGTGTAGAACCAATCAGAAAATACTCATCGACACTGGTGTCGTGAAAAACAACTGTTCGATATTGTGGGTGGATATTTGCTTGCATGATAAGCCCCTTTAAATTGTTATGTTATAACATATTAATTAGTAATCATTCTCAACAATCATTGCAAGCTTTTTTTATGATACTTTTGCTGCAACCCTATCCACCGAGTAAAGAAGACCATGTACTCCGTAGAGCCAATCGGTTTTATTGAAAGCCCATACAAAGAGAAATTTGCCGTTCCCCGTCAACCAGGTTTAGTGTCCGCTGCCCGCTCTCGTGTCAGATTAACAGGAGCAGCAAACAGCCCAGAATCACTGCGCGGCATTGAGCAGTTCTCTCATGTTTGGTTGCTGTTTTTGTTTGATCAGAATCTAGACGCAGGCTGGAAGCCAACCGTTCGTCCACCTCGTCTTGGCGGCAATGAACGCATTGGTGTCTTTGCTTCACGTTCGACTTTTAGACCGAACGGCATCGGTATGTCTGCGGTTAAAATAAAGGGAGTCACCAAACAAGGTGATCAGATCTACTTAGATCTCGGAAATGTCGATTTGGTTGATGGCACACCTATCATAGATCTCAAACCCTACATCCCCTACTCCGACGCGATTCCGGAGGCGAGTGAAGGCTACGCAGAGGGAGAACCCGTGACTTATCCCGTCGACTTTTCGGCCGCCGCCTTATCTCAGTTGCAGCAGCACGACGAGACTGAGTATGTTAAAGCGGTGATAGAACAGGTTTTGGCACAGGATCCTCGCCCAGCCTATAAAAAGAATAAGCCCGACAGTAAGGAATATGCGGTAAATTTGTTCGATCTTAACGTTAAGTTCATGGTCACCGATAACTTAATAACAGTTACTGCGATTGAAAGCTTTTGACAAAGGCAATTGGCTGATATTATAAGCGGCTAACAATTTTCCCTTGTGGGACTTCCATACTTCAATCCATTCCGGCTTGAGTATCTAACTTTAATAAACGGATAAGTTAAATGCGTACCAGTAATTATCTTCTTTCTACTCTGAAGGAGACTCCAAACGACGCAGAAGTAGTGAGCCACCAGCTCATGCTACGTGCAGGTATGATCCGTAAGCTGGCTTCAGGTCTATACACCTGGCTACCTACCGGTCTACGTGTTCTGCGTAAAGTCGAAAACATCGTTCGTCAAGAGATCGACAATGCAGGCGCTGTCGAAACTTTGATGCCCGTTGTTCAGCCGTTTGAACTATGGGAAGAAACAGGTCGCAGCGAGAAGATGGGCCCTGAGCTATTACGCTTTACTGACCGTCACACTCGTCCGTTTGTACTTAGCCCAACTGCTGAAGAAGTGATCACTAGCCTAGTGCGTAATGAAGTGAGCTCTTACAAGCAGCTGCCGCTAAACCTGTACCAAATCCAAACTAAGTTCCGTGATGAACGTCGCCCACGTTTCGGCGTAATGCGTGCTCGTGAATTCTGCATGATGGATGCGTACAGCTTCGATATCGACAAAGCGGGTCTAGAGAAATCTTACCAAGCGATGCATGACGCTTACTGTAAAGCGTTTGACCGCATGGGTCTTGAGTACCGTCCTGTACTGGCAGACTCTGGTGCTATTGGTGGTAGTGGTTCTCAAGAGTTCCACGTACTAGCTGAAAGCGGCGAAGACCTCATCGCCTTCTCTACTGAGTCTGATTACGCAGCGAACATCGAGAAAGCGGAAGCGGCAGCTCCTGCTGGCGATCGTGCAGAACCAACACAAGAGATGACGCTAGTCGACACGCCAAACGCGAAAACTATCGCTGAACTCGTAGAGCAATTCGATCTACCAATCGAGAAAACGGTTAAAACTCTATTCGTTAAAGCATCTGATGAAGTAGACGCAGAGATCATCGCGCTTATCATTCGTGGCGATCACGAACTTAACGAAGTAAAAGCGGAAAACCTACCTCAAGTTGCTGCGCCTCTAGAGATGGCAACCGAAGAGCAAATTCGTGCACTTATCGGTGCAGGCCCAGGCTCTTTAGGCCCTGTTGGTCTTGAGCTACCATTCATTGTTGACCGCACTGTAGCGGTAATGAGCGACTTTGGTGCTGGTGCGAACATTGATGATAAACACTACTTCGGTATCAACTGGGGTCGTGATGTAGAGCTAGGCCAAGTTGAAGATCTGCGTAACGTTGTTGAAGGTGATCCAAGCCCATGTGGTCAAGGTACCCTAATGCTGAAACGCGGTATCGAAGTCGGCCATATCTTCCAGCTAGGTAACGTTTACTCGGAAGCAATGAACTGTGGCGTTCTTGGTCCTGATGGTAAGAACGTCATCTTAGAGATGGGTTGTTACGGTATTGGTGTATCTCGCGTAGTGGCTTCTGCAATCGAGCAAAACCACGACGAGTACGGCATCATCTGGCCTGACGCACTTGCTCCTTTCCAAGTTGCTATCGTACCGATGAACATGCACAAGTCAGAAGAAGTACAGCAAGCGGCCGAGAAGCTATATGCAGAACTCACTGCAATGGGTATTGAAGTACTATTCGACGATCGTAAAGAACGCCCAGGTGTGATGTTCTCGGATATGGAACTTATCGGTATTCCTCACACTATCGTGATCGGTGACCGTTCAATGAAAGAAGGTAACTTCGAGTATAAGAACCGCCGCTCAGGTGAGAAAACTGCCGTAGCGATGGCCGACATTGTTGACCACGTAAAAGCTCAGCTAGCATAAGTTTTCGCTAAGATATAGAAAAGGCCGATGGAGACATCGGCCTTTTTTTGTTCTGAAGAGTTGGATGATTAGCGCTCGTTGCGCTAAACCAAAGGTTCCGTAGGTGCCTGACTGGCGACCTTTTTGGGAGCAAAAGGGACATCCCTTAGCGCCGCAGAATTGCCATCGATAAGTTCACCAAAATGGAAAATACCAAACTCTCCTGGTTTCATGCGATGCCACTCTTCGTTATCAGTCAATGGTTGCGTCGCAATGACAGAAACGATGTCATTAGGTGTTGTTTCTTCTTGGAAATTGATCTCTACATCTTCATCAATCAGTGACGCTTTACCAAACGGAGCACGACGCGTTATCCAATAAAGATGATTGGTACAATATGTCATGACAAACTCACCGTCTGACAGCAGCATATTGAAGACACCTTTCTCTTTCAGTTGTTCGCAACACTCGGCAATAAAGCGAAATACACCAACCATATCTTGTGGAGGCTGTGGGTAGCGCTGCTCCATTTGATTCAATAACCAGCAAAATGACAGTTCACTATCTGTTTGGCCGACAGGGCGATGACGACCCGAATCTAAGTCTTGATAGTCAGTGAGTTGCCCATTATGAGCAAAAGTCCAGTAACGTCCCCAAAGCTCTCGGGTAAATGGATGGGTGTTTTCAAGGTTCACTGCTCCACGATTCGCTTGGCGAATATGGCTAATCACTGCACAGCTTTTGATTGGATAGTTCTGGACCAGTTCAGCTATTTTTGAATCACAGCTAGGGTTGGGATCTTTAAAATTACGAAAGCCCTTGCCTTCGTAAAAAGTAATGCCCCAACCATCACGATGCGGACCGGTATTGCCACCACGTTGCATAAGACCGGTAAAACTAAAACAGATATCGGTTGGCACATTGGCGCTCATTCCGAGCAGTTCACACATGGTTTTAAAAACTCCCTATACAGCAACCGTATTAGTGCAAAGCACTAATACGGTTTATAACCCTTGAGAAAAGGTTACTTTTCCATTTCTTTTTCAATCAGTTGGATCACAATGTGAATAATCTTGATATGGATCTCTTGGATACGGTCTGCGTAACCAAAATGAGGTACACGGATTTCAATATCCGCTAGACCTGCCATTTTGCCACCATCCTTACCGGTTAAAGCGATGGTCTTCATACCCTTAGCTTGCGCAGCATCAATCGCTTTAAGGATATTGCCAGAGTTGCCTGAAGTCGACAGGCCAAATAGCACGTCACCTTTTGAACCTACCGCTTCTACATAACGAGAGAAAACATACTCGTAACCAAAGTCATTGCTGACACAAGATAAATGGCTTGGGTCTGAAATCGCAATGCCTGGCAAACCAGGACGATTTTCACGGTAACGGCCTGTCAGTTCTTCTGCAAAGTGCATTGCATCACAGTGTGAACCACCATTACCACATGACAGCACTTTACCGCCTTGTTTAAATGAATCCGCAATCATTTTCGCCGCAGCTTCAATTTGGGCGATGTTATTTTCGTCGCTCAAGAACTTGTTTAGAACATCAGCAGCTTCATTCAATTCGCTTTTAATCAGGTCTTGGTACATAGGTTTTTCTCTAATTTTTGTAATAAATAGTTCTGTGAACAAGACAGAAACGGTTATCTACAGAGTTTACTCAAACAATTCTCACTGTCGATAGCTTGCCGATAACATTTACCGCTTTCTTGCCATTCTCCGCTCACAATTTCCGCACAGCTCGCCATTTTTAGACCTTTGACTCTACTTAGATCACTTTTTGAACAAATACAGGTTTTACATTTTATTAATATTTTGATTACACTTAACTGGTTAGACCTCTTACTAGTCACCGGCGAATAACCAACTATAAATCGCCGCAAAAGGAACATACATATGGACATTTTGCTCTCTATCCTTGGCTTTACCACGGTACTGGCAGTCTGCCTCTATCATCGCACCTCACTGCTAGTGTCGATTGCTGCGCTGACCGTAACCATGATTGCGCTTTCAATTTACGGTTCTGCTGGTTCACTTAGCTGGATACTGTTTATCGCGGCAATTGCTACCTTAGCGGTTCCATCAATCCGTCAATCTCTGATTAGCAAGAAAGCACTATCCTTGTTTAAAAAGGTGTTGCCTGCTATGTCTCAAACAGAGAAAGAAGCACTCGATGCAGGTACGGTTTGGTGGGAAGCAGAACTCTTCAAAGGCAAGCCAGATTGGAAGAAGCTTCACGATATCAAAGCGCCTCAATTGAGCGCAGAAGAACAAGCTTTCCTAGACGGCCCTGTGAACGAAGTCTGTGCCATGGTCAATGATTACCAAGTCACTCATGAACTTGCCGACTTGCCACCTGAAGTGTGGCAATACCTAAAAGACAACAAATTCTTCGCGATGATCATTAAGAAGAAATATGGTGGCCTAGAGTTTTCAGCGTATGCACAATCCCTAGTATTGCAGAAACTGACCGGTGTATCTGGTGTGCTGTCTTCAACGGTTGGCGTTCCTAACTCATTGGGTCCAGGTGAACTGCTGCAACATTACGGTACCACTGAGCAAAAAGAATACTACTTACCTCGACTTGCAGAAGGTAAAGAGATCCCATGTTTTGCCCTAACTAGTCCTGAAGCTGGTTCAGATGCGGGCTCAATTCCAGATTTTGGTATTGTCTGCAAAGGCGAGTGGCAAGGTAAAGAAGTGCTTGGTATGCGCCTAACGTGGAACAAACGCTACATCACACTGGCACCGGTTGCGACTGTGTTGGGTCTAGCGTTTAAACTGCGCGACCCAGATGGCCTACTTGGTGATCAACAAGATATTGGCATCACCTGTGCTCTTATCCCAACACATTTAGAAGGTGTTGAAATTGGCAACCGTCATTTCCCACTTAACGTGCCTTTCCAAAATGGTCCAACACGTGGTCAAGACCTTTTCGTTCCTCTTGATTTCATCATCGGCGGTCCAAAAATGGCGGGCCAAGGCTGGCGTATGTTGGTTGAGTGTCTGTCGGTAGGTCGTGGTATCACTCTGCCTTCAAACTCAACGGGTGGCATTAAGTCCGCCGCTTTAGCCACTGGCGCCTATGCTCGTATTCGCCGTCAATTTAAGCAACCCATCGGCCATATGGAAGGTGTCGAAGAGCCATTAGCACGCCTTGGCGGCAATGCTTATGTCATGGATGCTGCAAGTAACCTAACAGTGGCAGGTATTGACCTTGGTGAGAAACCATCCGTCATCTCTGCGATTGTAAAATACCACTGTACTCACCGTGGACAGCAAAGCATCATCGACGCTATGGACATTGTAGGCGGGAAAGGCATCTGTCTTGGCCCTTCTAACTTCCTAGCTCGTGGTTATCAAGGTGCGCCAATAGCGGTAACAGTGGAAGGTGCAAACATTCTGACTCGCTCTATGATCATCTTTGGTCAAGGTGCAATTCGTTGTCACCCTTACGTATTGGAAGAGATGAATGCGGCCTACTCAGAAGCCTCAGACGCGCTAGACAAGTTTGACTCTGCGCTAGCTGGGCACGTCAGCTTTACCATGAGCAATCTTGTTCGCAGCTTCTGGCTTGGTTTAACCGATGGTCGTTTCTCGGATGCACCAGTCAAAGATGCCACAACCCGTTATTACCAGCAGCTAAACCGATACAGTGCAAACATTGCCTTCCTCTCTGATATTTCGATGGCAGTGCTTGGCGGTTCACTGAAACGCAAGGAACGTCTCTCTGCTCGCTTGGGCGATATTTTGAGCCAGTTGTACTTAAGCTCTGCAACATTAAAGCGCTTTGAGAGTGATGGCCGTATTGCAGATGACCTACCTTTAGTGCATTGGGGACTGCAAGATAGTCTGAAACAAACTGAGCTGGCGATTGATGAGTTTTTAGCAAACTTCCCGAACAAACTTCTCGGTAAAGCCCTGCGTCTTGTCATCATGCCGTTTGGTCGAGTTCGTAAAGCGCCGAGTGATAAGCTGGATAGCCAAGTGGCTCAGATTCTGCAAACACCTAGCGAAACTCGTTCACGCATTGGTCGTAACCAATACTTGGCTGCAACTGAGTTCAACGCGGCAGGTCGTATTGAACAGGCTCTAGAAGTGATTCTGCAAGCAGAGCCAATATTCGACAAAATCTGTAAGCAGCTAGGTCAACGTCGTCCATTCCTGCGTCTAGATGAAGTCGCTCAACTAGGCCTCGAAAAAGGCATCATTGATGCTGACGATGCGAAACTACTGACTGAAGCAGAGCAGCATCGCTTATACGTCATTAACGTTGATGACTTCAGCCCAGAGGAACTGGCCGCAAAGCCAATGCCTCTGCTTCAACCAGAGATGGATGAAGTGGCGTAACCCAACTTGAAATTGAAATAAATAAAGGGCTGCAATTGCAGCCCTTTTTATATTCTTGTATCAAAGAATGCCTAGAGGAAAGGCGGTAGCCCCATTAACGCGGGCACCATTAACGACTCGCTACTTTTTAGGCATATCGAGTTGCATTTCCGGCAGTGCTTGTCTGCTTGCCTTTAGCTTACGCATAACAAACCAAACCGCGATACCCAATATCAGTACCACCAAATTACCCACACCAATGAGAATCATGGTTCGAGTGCGTTTAGCTTCGCGCATCTCCATCATTTGAATTTCTTCCAACAGTTTTTGCTGCTTGAGACGTTCTTCTTCCTGCAAACGACGGGTTTCGGCAATATCTACCTCTTCTACCACACTGTACGTGTGCTCACTGATTGGGAAAATGAGTGGTCGCTCAGAGCCCATTTCGGTTGCGAAGGCTTTACCATGCCACGCATAGAGGCCAAGATCAGCACTATAAGGAATCTCTAGCGTCAGCTTATTGCTCTCTTCGCTCGCACTGCCCTGAACTGTGGTCAATGAACCATTAGGAGAGGTATGCTCAACGTGACCGGCAATCGAGCCTGGTTTAATCATTCCCTGCTCACCGGCAAAGACAATCTGGTTAGGACTCATTTCTTCACGAGACTGAATAAAGGTCGCCAACAGCGGTGATGGATAAACTAAGACTTCTTGCTCCTGAGCACGCAAAAATACGCCATTCCCCGAAGTGATTCTGACACGATACTTGCCTGGCTCACTGGTAATAGGCAAAGCAACGGTGAAAATACCATCACCAGCAACTTCATCAAGATCCTGACCATCATCAGCGAACTCACCAATGACTTCAGGTAATGGACGAGCCTCCTTCACCAGCGACTCTTCGTTCTCGACATATTTCGTAAAGGTCACTTTCAGTTTCACACGATCAAGAAAATCTCTTAATACGAGTGGCTGATTGTCTGAGGTCAAGCGGGCATTAAACTTAATCGACTCTCCTTGATACAATCGAGTCGGCAGCGTGTCCGTGGACAGCTCAAGATGAGAAATCAGTTTTATCTTGTTCTTGGGAGTCACTTTACCAATGGCTTGCCAAGGGCCTGGCATAGGATTATCAATGGAAACGATGTCCATGGAAGGTTCTTGGTACCAGCGAACATTGTCTGGGCTGCGCCAAGCATAATATTTTTTGCCGTCGGGTCTCACTAAAACCACTGGCTGAGAACTTTGCGCTCGGTAGATAACAAAGGTAATTTGCTTAATCGACGGATCGACTCTAAAGCGATTATCCAACAACGACATTGAGGTTCCTTCGGCAGCATAGCCTAACGAACTAAATACAAAACCTAAAATGGCAATCCAGAACCTCAACATCCTTTCTCCTACTGACGCCAGAGACAGCTACCGCTTTTCTCTACTATGTCTAATCTACTTTGGTGGGCTTCTAATTCATCGGCTGTTGCACGTAAAACCTTTAGCGATTTTCGACCACTTGCCGCACGTTTTATGACTTCGCCCTCTTCACCTCCGGAGCTCCCAGCATTGAACTGCAGCGAAGTCTGTCCACCCGTCATTAGCAGATAAACATCTGCCAGAATCTCGGCATCGAGTAATGCCCCGTGGAGAGTACGGTGAGAGTTATCTATACCGTAACGATCACAAAGTACGTCAAGGTTGTTTCGCTTGCCTGGGAAGATTTTCTTCGCCATCGCCAGCGTATCGGTCACTTTACAATAGTCAATCGTCTTGCCGATGCTCGGGTCAAGCATTTGAAACTCATTGTCCATGAAGCCAACGTCGAAGGGCGCATTGTGCGCCACCAGCTCAGCCCCTTTGATAAAGTCTAGAAATTCAGCATGCACATCACGATAGTCTGGTTTGTCGACCAAAAACTCATCGGTAATACCGTGAACTTCTACCGCATCAGGCTGAATTTCACGATCGGGTTTGATGTAGACATGGAAATGACGCCCTGTCAGTTTACGGTTGATGATCTCCACAGCACCGATTTCAATGATTCGGTGGTCCTGATAGTGAGGTCCACCCTCACGGTTCATACCTGTGGTTTCTGTATCGAGTACAACGATACGATGTTGATTAGAATTGTTGCTGGTATTCATAACAATATGTGTGTCAGACTATGCCAATAATGTGCTTAACCCAATAGTATCAAATCATGACGAAACAGGTGGAAATTTTCACTGATGGTTCTTGTTTAGGTAACCCAGGTCCTGGTGGTTACGGAATCGTACTCCGCTATAAACAGGTCGAAAAAACGCTCGCAAAAGGTTTTACCCTTACCACAAACAACCGTATGGAAATGATGGCTACCATTGTCGCCTTACAAGCTTTAAAAGAGCCATGCGACGTAATTCTAACGACCGATAGTCAATATGTTCGTCAAGGTATTACTCAATGGATACACAACTGGAAAAAACGCGGTTGGAAAACAGCAGACAAGAAACCTGTTAAGAATGCCGATCTTTGGCAAGCGCTTGATACAGAAACACAGCGCCATAAAATCGATTGGCGCTGGGTCAAAGGTCACGCAGGGCATAGAGAAAACGAAATGTGTGATGAATTAGCCCGTACCGCAGCGGAAAACCCAACCGATGAAGATGTCGGTTATCAGCCTAGCTAGTTTGAACTAGACTGTCGGTTCGACACTTTGTAATTGACGCCAACTGGCGTCAATTTTCGTTTTAGCTTCCAGTGAGGCTTAATTGGCTTGAGTGGATAAGTACGTTTTCGCGCCACGATAAAATAGAGGCTTCCCGCTGGTGCGGCCCAATCGCCAAGACTGTTCTCCAACCAAGTCCACATAGTGCGATATTTCTGCATAGGAAACAGTGCGTAACTGTCGCACTCCAACACCTGATAGTTTAATAGCCCAAGCCAATCCTTAACGCGATTGGGCGTAAACATCCGACCGCTCCATGGTAAATTGTTGCGTCGCCAAGGCATTAAGCTTGCAAGCCCAGTAAAACTGATTGGGTTGAAACCCGTTATAATCAGGTAACCATCATCAATCATGACTCGGTCAACTTCTCGTAACATACGATGAGGATCGTTACAGTAGTCAAGTTGATGGGACATCAGCACGGCATCGAAACTTTTTTCCAAAAAGGGTAAATCGTAACCATCTGCAATCACATTGTGCAAAGGGTTCTGGATATCTAAGTGAACTTGATGTTGAATGTTACAGTTGAAGCTGGTTAACTCGCAGCTCAACCCGCCCAGCTTAAGTAGGTGATAACCGAATAGTTTTGGGCACCATTCGTCAATGCGGGTTTGAATTGAATCACTGACCCACTGGCCATTTTTTAGCTGAGACCATGAATGAGGCTTTTCAAGCTTTTTTCTGCTAAGTGCTGGTTTCATATATAACCTGCTTCACTCTGGTAACTGGAGACACAACCATGTTGAATATCAAAAGCATACCCGCATTTAATGATAATTACATCTGGCTAATTGAAAATAGCGATCGTCGTTGTGCTGTGGTTGATCCAGGTGACGCGACTCCAGTCCTCACTTACCTAAAAGAGCACGAACTGAGTTTAGAGGCAATTCTCATTACTCACCACCACAATGACCATATTGGTGGTGTTGCTGAGCTGGTACGACAGTTTCCTAGCGTCAATGTTGTAGGACCCGCCAACGAACCTGTACCGACCTTAACTCATGCCGTTGATGCAGGAGATCAAATAGAGCTCTTTGATGAAATCTTTTTTGTTCTAGGTTTAGAAGGCCATACGAGCGGCCATATCGGCTATGTCGGTGATGGAAAGTTATTCTGTGGTGACGTGCTGTTCTCTGCCGGATGTGGGCGTGTATTTGAGGGAACGATGGAACAAATGCATAACTCTCTCAACAAACTCGCAGCCTTGCCAGAAGAGACCGAGGTCTACTGCGCACACGAATACACCACCAGCAATCTGGCCTTTGCACTTGCCGTTGAACCAGATAATAGTCAGTTGCAACAATATCGAGACGAAGTAAACCGCTTAAGAGCGCAAAACAAACCGACGCTACCGACTACCATTCGCCGTGAAAAATGGATCAATCCATTTTTGCGTACCGATCAGCCTAGCGTTATCCGCTCCGTATCAAATAGAACCTCTCAAACTGATCCACTCGCGATTTTTACTGCATTACGTGAGTGGAAGAACGAATTTTAACGATTTGCTGCTTGTCACCTACTGAGAGAGGCAAGTATTATCAGCAGCCAAATAGAAAAAGGGCTGTGCAATGCGAGTTAAACACAGCTGGGTATTGGCATTACTCTTAGCAGGTTGTCAGCTTACCCAGCCGACCGATTCTGGGGAAGCCGTCTCTCCAGATACCAACAATCCAACCATAAAACCGACTGAGCCTGTTGCTCAGCCAGAAAAACCGGTAGTCAAAGTAGAGCCGGTGGTCACACCGCAAACTCAGCAAGACGTCTGGCAGCGTATCGCGATGCAACTCGATATGCCGATCCCTGACCACCAACTGGTCGATTACTACCGCACATGGTATTTGAAGCACCCAAATCATTTAAAAACGGTTTCGCAACGCGCTGAACCTTTCCTATATTTGATTACAGAGAAGATCGAGCAACGTGGCTTGCCATTGGAACTGGCACTTCTTCCTGTCGTTGAAAGTTCATTTGATGCCTTCGCTTACTCTCATGGTAGTGCCGCTGGTTTATGGCAGTTTGTTCCCGGTACGGGCGAGATGTACGGTCTCAAACAAAACTTCTGGTACGATGGTCGTCGTGATGTACCCGCTGCGACAGATGCTGCTCTCGATTACCTGACTTACCTAAATAAGCGTTTTGACGGTGATTGGACACACGCGATTGCGGCGTACAACAGTGGTGGCGGCCGTGTCTCCAGCGCTATCCGCAAGAACAACAAGCTCGGTAAGCCAATCGACTTCTTCTCTCTCGACTTACCAAAAGAAACCAGTGGTTATGTGCCAAAATTACTGGCTCTAGCAGACATTGTCGCCAATCAAGAAAAATACGGTATTGAAATTCCACCTATCGCCAACCAACAGGTTGTGGAATTGGTCAATCCAAAAGAACAGCTCGACCTTGCTATCGCGGCTAACTACGCTGGTATCAGTGTCAAAGAGCTGCAAAGCTTGAATCCAGCATACAACCAATGGGCTACAGCACCAGATGGTCCACACCAGTTGCTTCTACCTAGGGACAACGTCGCTCAGTTTAACAGTGCGGCTAGCAAAAACCGTGGTAAAGGGATGAAAGTGGTACGCTACAAAGTGAAATCTGGCGATACTTTGAGTGTTTTGGCTGAGAAATATAACACGACAGCCCAAGTCATCCGCACTGCGAACAATATTAGCGGCAATAACATCCGAGTCGGCCAACACTTGATGATTCCGACCTCAACTCGTGACGACAAAGCGTATGCTCTCAGCGCATCAAATCGCTTAGCGAAAACGCAGTCAGAAAGTCGAGGCCAGTACAAACTGACTCATACGGTACGTTCTGGCGACAGCTTATGGTCCATTGCTAAAGCCAACAAAGTTTCGCACCAATCTCTAGCGAAATGGAATGGAATGGGACCAAGAGATACCCTGCGAGTTGGGCAGAAACTGGTTATTTGGAAGAATAGCTCAGATGGCGCTGTCGTCAGAACCGTCTTCTATAGCGTTCGCTCAGGAGACACGATCAGTGGTATTGCCACCAAATTTAAAGTGAAGTCCAATGACATCGTCAAATGGAACGATCTGAGCAATCAGAAGTACCTCAAACCAGGTCAAAAGCTGAAGCTGTATGTTGATGTAACTAAGGTAAGTGTATGAGCCCCTCAAGTAACCCTATTATTATGCTGGTCGATATCTTCCGTTCGCCTAGCGCCTGTTTTCTTGCTCTCTACCAACGTGGAGCTTGGGGCTGGCAACCATACATTTTCTTGATTCTCTCTCCATTTTTATTTTGGGGAGCCTACTTTGATATGGTCAACTTTGATTGGCTGAGAGAAACGCTTGCGGCTCAGTTAGCGGTCACTAATCCTAAGCAACTTGAGCTTTTAGACGCAAACACCCTCATGGCCAGCGAAATCATCAGCGATATTGCAGGCAGAACCCTGACTATCTTGATGCTAGCATTTTGGTTCAACCTTGCGACTAAGCCAAGCCAGCATCAACATGGCTTTTGGAAGTGGTTCGCCGCGAGTGCAGTCATTACCTTCCCAGCAATCATTGGCGACTTAGCAAGTTACGTAAGTGCGCTACTGAAACATGGTCAGGTGTTAGTTTATGCCGCAGATCTCAATAGCCTTAATGGTTTTCTCAAGCTGCCACTCACCAATCCTTGGTCTCAGTTTGCCAGTTCATTCCCGATACTCCTCCCTTGGTACATCGCCTTGGGCTATGCAGCAGTCGGGACTTGGACTGAGTTTGAACGAGGTCAGGCTCTTGCCATTTCAGCGCTTCCATGGCTAGCCTACTACCTAATCTGGGCGCTTTATATTGTCATTTTTTAATCGGTTATAAGTGAAAAGTCACTAAGATTGGATTGTGATCAGAGGCGTCAGAGACTGGCGCCTCTGCTTTTTCCAACGTCAGTCCACGATAGAAAACATGATCCAAAGGTAAGCCGGTCATAAACTGAGTTCGGTTATCACTGTCATACGTCACCTCTTTTAATCCCAATGCACTTAGCGCTTCGGACATCACTCTCAAACGCTCTTGACTCCAGCTATTAAAATCACCTGCCACAATCACTGGCCCCTGATGTTCACTGAGTTCCTCTGCCAATACGTTTAACTGACGATGATATTCTTCAGTGCCATAGGTAAAGTTGACCGCATGGATATTCACGACCGCAAGTTGTTGCCCATTTGACAGCGGATAGAGTGCGTAGAGTGCCGATTTAGGTAGACGAAGCCAAGGTTCAAGCTCTGTATATGCACAGGCTTTTAGTGGCGTATTCAAAGACAGATTCAGTACCCCAGCAGTGGTATCAAACGCTTTAAAAGCATCAACTTGGCTACCAAACCACCGGCCTTGCTTCAGCCACTCTCTCAGCTCGCTTGTCATGCTAGCTTCCTGCAGCAAGACCAGTTGTTTACCTTGAGCATAGTTGCTCAAGCTAGAGCTCCAGTTGGATCGATTTTGCTTATAGATATTCCACACTAACAAGCTAATTTGCTGGTTATGATCAAGCTGTTCGGCCGTTGGGTTTTCGTAGCATGTCAGGGATAGCTGTTCTGAATCATGGTTATATGACGTTATTTGAGCCTGAGAAGGCAAACTAAAAACGCTCTTATATCCAATCAGTGCTGTACCAACGAGAAGCAGAGGAATTACAAACCAACGAGCTTTATTCATTTCTCACTATCCAAACAATAAAAAAGAGCCATGCGGCTCTTTTTCCAAGGTGTATCTTTAAATTGCGTCTTCGTCTTCTTCGCCAGTTCGGATTCGAACGATACGCTCAACATCTGTGATAAAGATTTTACCGTCGCCAATTTTACCCGTTTGCGCAGTCTCAATAATGGTGTCGACACACTGATCAGCCACTTCGTCAGTGACAACAATTTCAAGCTTTACTTTAGGTAGAAAGTCGACCATATACTCAGCGCCACGGTATAGCTCAGTATGACCTTTCTGACGTCCGAAGCCTTTTACTTCTGATACCGTCATACCTGTAATGCCTACTTCCGCCAGTGCCTCACGGACATCATCTAATTTGAATGGCTTAATGATGGCTTCAATCTTTTTCATGTTCATCCCTTAAACTATTGTTACTTGCGCCATTATCCCACGATAACTAGGTAATAAAAAGCCCGAGCGAATCATGCTCGGGCTGATTTCTCACAACTCGGTTACTTCAAGCTTGAGTAGTATGCTGCAAGATTAGCTACATCAGCATCACTTAAGGCTGCAGCCTGCGCTTGCATCACAGCCGCTAAACCGCCGTTACGCTCTTTATTTTTGTACGCATTGATTGCAGATACAAGGTACTGTTCATTCTGACCTTTTAGATTAGGATAACCAGGGATCATTGCAACACCATCAGCACCATGACACGCAGCACATACCGCGGCTTTTGCTTGCCCTGCTGCTGCATCACCAGCTGCCAACGCCTGACCACTTAGCAGCCCCATTCCTAATACCAATCCAATTGCGAGTTTCTTCATTGATCTTCCTTATAATTCCATGTTAGTTGTACGTTATTATGTATACAATTTTACATAAACAACAATGGCTTGTCCCAGACGAGTTCACAATCCTGACCTGCAAAATGACGATCAATAAATAAATCACCAACCGCAACAACTTGCTGATCACAAATTACTATAGGTGTTCTACGTCGTAGCCAGCTAGGTACATCATATTCTTGGAACAATTTTTTGAGTTTTCTGCTGTGCCCACGCTCAACGGGATGCGCACTTAACCCCTGAGGATCAAAAATTACCTGTAGCTGTCCCTTGCTTAGTGCTTGTTTTGATAATTGCCCATGCGACGAGCTACGAAGAATTAAGCGGCCTAAATCTTCAGGTAATACACACGCTTGATCGAATAGAAGGTCTTGCTGCCATTCCATCAAAGGTTGCCACTCTCTGACGAAATAGAGTCGATTGGCGTGACGTCTGATTTGTCCGTCAATCAAGGCGAGCTGAGGATTCGCATCTTGCTGAGCACAAGCAACCTGTGGCCATACAAGCTTCAACTGTTCACGCGAAGGCATACGAACGTTTTGCCGAGCTAACCACATACGCAATGCTCGAGTTCGAACCAGCTCACTATAGGTGGCCAACGTATTGATATCGAGACTAGCATCACTGTGAAGCGCATTGCTCAACTTGTCACTCATCAATTCATCAAGCAATGCCTCTTGCTCCGCACACAGTTCTGCGCTTCGCTGGACAGCTTGATTAAAGTAAGGCCACCGCTCCGTCAGCGGTGGAGAGACAGTATGTCGGATAAAATTACGGTCAAAGCGCTGGTCGAGATTACTTTCATCTTCCACCCAAGTTAGCTGTTTCTGCTTAGCGTAAAGTTCTATCTGTTGACGACTTATCGTCAATAGTGGTCTGACAATCTTAGCGTGTGCAAATGGCATCGCCTCTGCCATCGCAGACAACCCTTTAGGACCACTTCCCCGTTTGAGAGCGAGTAGGAATGTTTCTACTTGGTCATCGGCATGCTGTCCTGTCAGCAATAGATCATCGTTCTCGAGATGGTCAGCTAACGCCTGATATCTCGCTTCTCTAGCACTCTCTTCTAAACTGCGCCCTTTGCGATCCAGTTGTACTTTTTCAATCGCTAAAGGCACATTGAGTTGCTGACACCATTGCTGACACTGTCGCGCCCACTGATCGGCATTGGCACTTAATCCGTGATGAACATGTACCGCCAGACACTCAATCTGCTGACTCCGACAGTACTCAGCCATCAAGTCGAGCATGACCCGAGAATCCAATCCGCCACTTAACCCAAGTACAAGACGACCTTGAGCTTGAGCGTGACGTTCAATAACAGCGGCAAAGTGGGACTTAAGACTCATAATAGAAAGCATGTGACGATTCAAAACACTAGTTTATCACCGGAAACAAAAAAGGCTGAACCCTAGTTCAGCCTTTAAGCATAATCCGCTATAGATTAACAGTAACCGTAGCTCATTAGGCGTTGGTAACGACGCTCAAGAAGCGTGTCATTATCGAACTGTTCTAACTCTTCAAGCTGACGAACTAGCGTATCTTTCATGTTCTTCGCCATCTGAAGGTGATCGCGGTGTGCGCCGCCTAGTGGCTCTTCGATGATTTCGTCAATCAATTCAAGCTCTTTTAGACGAGGAGCGATAAGACCCATTGCTTCTGCAGCTTGTGGCGCTTTGTCAGAATCACGCCATAGGATTGAAGCACAACCTTCTGGAGAAATAACTGAGTAAGTAGAGTACTGAAGCATGTTTACGTAGTCGCCTACACCGATAGCAAGTGCACCACCAGAACCACCTTCACCTACAACGTTACAGATAACAGGTACTTTCAAACCCGCCATCACTTTTAGGTTGGTCGCGATAGCTTCAGATTGACCACGCTCTTCTGCACCAACACCTGGGTACGCGCCCGCGGTATCGATGAAAGTAATAATCGGCATATTAAAACGTTCTGCCGTTTGCATTAGACGTAACGCTTTACGGTAACCTTCTGGTTTTGGCATACCAAAGTTACGTTTCACTTTCTCTTTTGTTTCACGACCTTTCTGATGACCAATAACCATGACTGGACGGCCATTTAGACGAGCCATACCACCCACAATCGCCTTATCATCAGCGTAGTGACGGTCACCCGCCAACTCATCAAACTCAGTGAAAACATGCTCGATGTAATCAAGTGTGTAAGGACGTAATGGGTGACGAGCAAGTTGGGCAGTTTCCCAAGCACCAAGGTCGCTAAATGTTTTCTTCTTTAGTTCTAAGCTTTTTTTCTCTAGCTGTTCGATCTCTTTATCAAGATCAACACCAGAATCACCACCGTGACGAGAGACATCACGTAGTGCTTCAATTTTTGCTTCTAGCTCTGCGATTGGTTTTTCAAATTCTAAAAAATTCAGGCTCATCTATAGATCCTTTCTTATTCGGTAACCTTCTACCGAACTTAGTTAAATTCGAGTTCTACCTGGCCTTTCCCAAGTAGTTGTTTTAAATCATCTAATAATGCGTCGCTTGGCGTAACTCGCCATTCTGTACCCAACGTTAAACGCGCTCGCGCATCTGAGCGTTGGTAGTATACATGGACAGGAACGCTCCCCGCCCTATGAGGCTCTAGTATTTGACTAAACCGCTCAAAAAATCGGTCGTTAATTTGAGATTCATCAATTGAAACCGATAGGCCCCGTGCATATTTTTCACGAGCGGTTCCGAGATCCATGACCTCGCGCGCGGACATTTTAAGACCACCATTGAAATCATCAAAGCTGACCTGTCCTGAAACGACCAAGATTTTATCTTTTTCTAACAATTCTGCGTAGCGATCGAGCGCATCAGAAAACAGCATAACCTCCATTCGGCCACTGCGGTCATCCAGCGTCATAAGACCGATACGGGTACCACGTTTAGTTGTCATTACACGAGCAGCAATAACCAGACCAGCTAGAGTCACGCTCTGATCGCGCCTAGTAGGTGTTGCATCTTTTAATCGACAACTGGTGTACTTGCCAAGTTCCTTACTATACGCATTTATAGGGTGCCCTGTTAAATAAAGGCCAAGTGTGTCACGTTCTCCCTCTAGCCAGACTTTCTCAGGCCATGGCTCAACTTTGGTGTACTTGTGCTCAACTTCTTCCGGAGCTTCTGTCAGAACGCCAAAAAGATCACTTTGCCCAAATGCTTCAGCTTGGTGGTGTTGACTGGCTGCTTTTACCGCATCCGCAAGTGATGCCATCATCGCTGCTCGGTGTGGACCTAGGCGATCAAGCGCACCTGCATAGATAAGTTTTTCAATAACACGCTTATTCACTTTCTTAAGGTCAATACGCGCACAGAAATCAAACAGATCCTTGAAGTAGCCACCTTTGTTCCGCGCTTCAAGAATGGCTTCAATTGGGCCTTCACCCACGCCTTTAATTGCGCCGATACCGTAAACGATCGCACCCGTTTCATCGACATTAAAGCGGTATAGGCCCGCATTGATATCGGGTGGAAGCACCTTTAGCTTCATACGGAAACACTCATCAACCAGGCCGACGACCTTCTCGGTGTTATCCATATCAGCAGTCATTACCGCGGCCATAAATTCGGCTGGGTAATGCGTCTTTAACCAAAGCGTTTGGTAAGAGACAAGCGCATAGGCTGCTGAGTGAGATTTGTTAAAGCCGTAGCCCGCGAACTTCTCCACAAGGTCGAAGATCTTCATCGCCAGCTCGCCATCAACTCCGTTCTTCTCTGCGCCCTCTTTGAAGGTGCCGCGCTGCTTGGCCATCTCTTCAGGTTTTTTCTTACCCATTGCACGACGCAGCATGTCTGCGCCACCAAGAGTATAACCCGCAAGGATCTGAGCAATTTGCATTACCTGTTCTTGATACAGGATGATGCCGTAGGTTGGGTCAAGCGTCTCTTTTAAAGACTCGTGCTGCCAAGTTTCATCTGGGTATGAGATAGCCTCTCGACCATGTTTACGGTCAATAAAGTTATCTACCATGCCCGATTGCAACGGACCAGGACGGAACAGAGCTACCAGTGCGATGATATCTTCAAAACAGTCTGGCTGAAGTCGCTTGATCAACTCTTTCATACCACGCGATTCCAACTGGAATACCGCTGTCGTCTCTGAATTTTGCAGTAAGTTAAATGACGCCTGATCGTCAAGAGGGATCGATTCAATGGCGACGGCTGGCTTACCTTCGCGCTCAAGGCGAGGGTTGATCAAGCCTAGAGCCCAGTCGATGATGGTCAGTGTCCGCAGACCCAAGAAGTCAAACTTAACCAGACCTGCCGTTTCTACATCATTCTTATCAAACTGCGTAACTGGAAAGTTACCTTCTGCATCCGCATATATCGGAGCAAAGTCAGTAATAGTCGTCGGAGAGATAACCACGCCACCCGCGTGCTTACCAGCATTTCGTGTACACCCTTCTAGAATGCGACACATGTCGATAAGTTCTTTTACCTCTTCGTCGTTTTCATACAATTCAGGTAATGCTGGCTCTGCTTTAAATGCCTTTTCAAGGGTCATGCCCGGATCAGGTGGTACCAGCTTGGATATACGATCAACGAAACCAAAACCATGCCCAAGTACACGCCCTACATCGCGGATTACCGCTTTTGCCGCCATCGTACCAAAGGTAATAATCTGAGACACGGCGTCACGACCGTACATTTCTGCGACGTGATCAATCACCTGATCGCGCTTGTCCATACAGAAGTCGACGTCGAAGTCGGGCATGGAGACACGTTCTGGGTTAAGAAATCGTTCGAAAAGTAGGTCATACTCAAGCGGGTCAAGATCGGTGATCTTCAACGCGTAAGCAACAAGAGAGCCCGCACCAGAACCACGGCCAGGCCCTACTGGAATACTGTTATCTTTTGACCACTGGATAAACTCCATTACGATCAAGAAGTAACCAGGGAAGCCCATGTTATTGATAACTTCCAGTTCGACATCAAGGCGCTCATCATACTCAGGGCGTCGTTCTGCACGAACTTGAGGATCAGGGAAAAGGAACTCTAGTCGCTCTTCTAAGCCCTCTTTAGACTTCATGACCAAAAACTCGGTCTCTTTCATCCCTTCAGTTGGGAAGGCAGGAAGGAAGTACTCACCAAGACGTACCGTGACGTTACAACGCTTAGCAATTTCAACACTGTTTTCAAGCGCTTCTGGAATGTCTGAGAAGAGCTCACACATTTCTTGTTCGCTACGCAAATATTGCTGAGGGCTGTAGTTTTTTGGTCGACGAGGGTCTTCTAGAGTGTAACCATCGTGAATGGCAACACGAATTTCATGGGCATCAAACAGGGACTCATCGAGAATAACCACATCATTGGTCGCTACGACAGGCAGCTCCGCTTGTTCCGCTAACTCCAACGCGAAGTGAAGATAAGTCTCTTCATCAGCGCGTCCGGTTCGCGTCAGCTCAAGATAAAAGCGATCTGGGAAATGGGTTTGATAAAATTCAACACACTCAGACACGACTTTGTGGTTGCCCTTCAATAACGCCTTGCCAATTTCGCCATTTTTACCACCTGACAGTAAGATAACACCTTCAGACAGCTCAATTAACCACTCTCTATCAATGACAGGCTGGTGCTGAACATGACCGCGCAAATACGCTTTTGAGATAAGCAACGTTAGGTTCTTGTAACCGACATTATCAGCCGCTAGAACCGTCAACTTTGTTAACTCATCACCAAACTCAGCCGACTGCATCAAGAAATCGGCACCGATGATCGGCTTAACCCCACAACCATGCGCGGTACCGTAAAACTTCACCAAACCACAGAGGTTGGTAAAATCCGTTAGCGCCACCGCTGGCATGCCCAATTCAGCCACTTTCTTCACCAATGGCGGTACTTTTGACAAGCCGTCAACCATGGAAAAGTCACTATGAACTCGAAGGTGGATAAACTTAGGGTCTGACATGAATATCGTCCAGAAAGATAACTAATTTGGGAAGAGAATTGGGGTATTTTAAGTGAAAAACGCGTACTTATATACCCCTTAACAGGGCTTTCTACTCGATGCCAAGCGCCCGTTTTACGGGTTTAAAACTCTTGCGGTGCTGATCGATTACGCCATGCTGCTCAATTGCATCAAAATGCTCCTTAGTCGGATATCCTTTATGTTTTGCAAACCCAAACTCTGGATGCTGCTTGTCCAGCTCCTCCATCTCTTGGTCACGAACCACTTTTGCAATGATTGAAGCAGCACTGATCTCCGCAACTCGTAGGTCACCTTTTACAACCGCCTGTGAGTCCATAGGGAGCTGTGGGCAGCGGTTTCCATCAATAAGCGCGAGATCGGGTTGAATTGACAGCCCTGCAATAGCGCGCTGCATGGCAACCATGGTTGCTTGCAAAATGTTTAACTGGTCAATTTCTTCTGGACTGCAACGGCCGACAGCCCATGCCAACGCCTTCTCTTTAATTTCAGGTAATAAGGCGAGGCGTTTTTTCTCTGACAGCTTTTTAGAGTCATTCAAGCCTTCAATTGGATTGTTAGGATCAAGAATAACAGCGGCCGTCACCACATCACCAACAAGAGGACCACGCCCTACTTCGTCAACCCCCGCGATTAACTGATAACCCATTGGGTATTCAAATGGTGGGAGTTCATTTGTTTGTTTTGTCATTGTCTTACTCTCTGCCGATCAGTTTAAGCACCGCTTGAGCGGCTTGGTTATCGGCATCTTTACGGATCCAGTGATGCATTTCAGTGAACTTTTCAATCATCTTTTCACCACCATTTTCAATTAGACGAGCGACTTCGCGAGAAAGATTCTCCGGTGTGCACTCTTCAAGCAGGTACTCTTTGACTAACTCTTGGTCAGCAAGAATATTGGGGAGTGAAACGTATTTGGTCTTCACTAGACGACGAGCAATGAACGCGGTAATCGCATTGACTCGGTAACCAACTACCATAGGTCGCTTAAGCAGCATACACTCAAGTGCGACCGTTCCTGATGCCAGCATCACGGTATCCGCTGCGGTTATGACGTTTTTCGCCGTGTCATTAACCAATTTAAAATCGAGTTCTGGCGCGATGTGTTGCCAAGCTTGTTCAAATTGCTCACGGCGTTTTTCATTAACCAAGGCAACGACGAAACCTAACTCTGGATATTGCTTATTCAGTAACTGACAGGCTTTGATAAATGGCTCAGCCAGCATCTTAAGCTCACTACCACGGCTACCTGGCAATACCGCTAACCATTGCTTATCTTGCTCTAAACCTAATAGTTCTCGTGCTGGTGCCTTAGCCGATTCCATAGGAATCGCATCCGCTAATGTGTGGCCGATAAACTCACATGGAACATTAAACTTGTCATAGAACGCTTTTTCAAATGGTAAGAAAGCCAACACTAAGTTGGTTGCAGCTTCAATCTTGAAGATACGCTTTTGGCGCCACGCCCAAACAGAAGGGCTGACATAATGGACGGTTTTAATTCCCGCTTGCTTTAAATCTAATTCAAGTCGCAAATTGAAGTCAGGTGCATCAATGCCAACAAATACATCTGGAGGGTTATCGGTGAAGAACTTAACTAACTCTGCTTTGACTTTTAGCAAACGCGGCAGTCGACCTAATACTTCAACCAATCCCATCACCGCGAGCTCTTCCATCTCAAACAGTGATTGGCACCCTTGAGCGATCATCTTCGGTCCGCCGATCCCAACGAATTCAGCATCTGGGTATTTCGCTTTTATCGCCTTGATAAAGCCTTCACCCAACGTGTCCCCTGACAATTCGCCTGCGACAATTCCAATTCGTAATGGTTTTTCCATTGCTGACTGACCTATCTGATTTATTGCTTTTAAAACGCAAAAAAGACCGCAGCCGAAAGACTACGATCTTTTACCATTCATTTGACTGCTGGGTTAGCGAATAACGCCACGCTCAGACGTTTCCACAAACTCAATGAAGTGCTTGATTGAAGGCCAGTCTTTAGCCATCTCTTCCAAAACGACTTTGGCTTCAGCTTGAGTTTTGCCTGCACGGTAAAACTCTTTGTAGGCGTTACGTAGTGCACGCAGTTCTGCTTTTTCAAATCCATTGCGCTGTAAACCAACAAGGTTCAGACCAAATGGAGTCGCATGATTACCCTGCGCTAATACGTATGGCGGTACGTCTTTCACCACTGCTGAACAACCACCGATGTAGCTGTAAGCACCCACTTTACAGAATGGGTGAATCGCAGACAGTGCCATAACACCAGCGTAGTCTTCAACCGTTACGTGTCCACCAAGGATAGCGTTGTTACCCACGTGTGTGTGGTTACCAACGATAACGTCATGGGCGATGTGGGCATTAACACACAGTAGGTTGTCATTGCCAATCACAGTTGTAGCTTTGTCTTGAGTCGTACCACGGTGAATCTGTACCGCTTCACGAATAACGTTACGATCACCAATCACAACCGTTGTCGCTTCGCCACCATACTTCTTGTCTTGGTTCTCTTCACCAATAACAGCGTGTGGGAAAATACGGTTGTCTTTACCGATGGTAGTGTGACCTTTAATGACAACGTGAGACATGATTTCAGTGCCTTCACCAATCTCAATATTGCCTGAGATATAGGTAAACGGACCAACCGTCACGTTGGCAGCAATCTTTACATCTCCTTCAATCACTGCTGAAGGATGAATTTGAGCCGTTTCATGAATCATATTAAAACTCTCGACGAGCACATTTTAGCTCTGCAGAACAAACAACGTCACCATCCACTTTTGCGATGCCTTTGAATGCAGCAATGCCGCGACGCTCTTTGATAAATTCAACTTCGATCACCAGTTGGTCACCTGGAACAACCGGTTTACGGAATTTCGCACCATCAACACTAGCAAAATAGTAAAGTTCGTTTTCTGAAGGAGCACCAAATGATTTGAATGCGAGTAGACCTGTCGCCTGTGCCATCGCTTCAAGGATCAGTACGCCAGGAAATACAGGTAGTTGAGGGAAATGACCTGTAAACTGAGGTTCATTCACTGAAACGTTTTTAATCGCAGTTAGGTATTTCTCTTCTTGAAAGTCAATAACACGATCAATCAGCAAAAATGGGTAGCGATGAGGGAGTAATTCCTGAATTTCAGTGATGTTCATCGTTTTGTTTTCAGTAGTCAAAGTCATATTCCTATGTTGAATGCTAATTTGTATCTGAGAGGCATTATAGATGAAAAAGACCCGCAATACGCGAGCCTTTTTAATTTCATCTAGAACTAGGCGTCTTCTTTATTTTCTAGCTGTTTTTCTACAGCTTTCAAGCGCTTGTTCATATCGTCAATTCGATGAACACGTGCCGCAGTTTTTCGCCACTCTTTGTTCGTTTGTAGCGGAATACCTGAAGAGTACATACCTTTCTCTTCAATACCACGCATTACCATCCCCATACCTGTGATAGTAACGCCATCGGCAATTTCAATATGACCATTGATCACAGTGCCGCCGCCGATGATACAGTATTTTCCGATCTTAGTACTGCCCGCAACAATGGTACCACCAGCCATAGCAGTACCATATCCGATGTGTACGTTATGAGCGATCTGCAACTGGTTATCGATAATAACATTATCTTCAATCACAGTGTCATCCAGTGCGCCACGATCGATCGTCGTACATGAACCGATTTCAACACGGTTTCCAATACGCACAGTGCCAAGTTGAGGGATCTTAATCCACTCACCTTTTTCATTCGCATATCCAAAACCATCAGCACCGATCACTGTATTGGCTTGCACTAAGCAATCTGAACCTAGCTCAACACTGTGGTAAATGCTCACGTTTGACCAAAGTTTGGTATTCGCACCAATTTTGGCGTTTTTGCCAATAAAGCATCCAGCACCAATCACAACGTTATCGCCCAGTTCCACACCGGATTCAATCACAGCATTCGCACCAACAGACACATTGGTACCCAACTTAGCGTCACTCGCAATCACAGCAGACGGAGCAATTGATTCCGCAGGCATCGGAGTGGTATCAAGCGCTTGAGCGACTCTTGCAAACGCGACATACGGATCGGCGACGACCAGTACATTACCCACGCACAGTTCACGTTGCGCTTCTTTTACCATCACAACTGTTGCTTGGCAGTCTGATAAGTGTTTTGCATACTTAGGATTAGACAGGAAGGTAACGTGACCTGCCTGTGCTTTATCCATCGGCGCTACCATGGTCACTGTCGCATTCGCGTCACCATGTAGCTCGCCCCCGGTAATCGTCGCCAATTCGGCTAAAGAAAGTGTCGCCATAATCAATTATTTTAGTTGTTTAATTACTTTTTCTGTCACGTTGAATTCAGGTTTGCCGTATTGCATAGTTTGAATATCAACAATAATGTCGTAGCCTTCTTTTTCAGCCACTTTTTTCACTGCATCCTGAATAGTTCTAAACAGTTTTTGCTTCTCTTCTGCTTCACGACGTGCGCTAGCTTGTTCCAAAGCTTGGCCCTTGATCTTGTACTTGCTATCAAGCTGACCAATTTCAATGCGTAGTTTCTCTACTTCTTCCTGACCAAGTAGTTCACCATCACGCTGCAGCTTCTCAATCTTCGTTTTTGCTTGCGCTTTGATCGCCTTTAGCTCGTCAGCTTTGTCCTTGAACTCTTCTTGCATTTTTTGCAATACAACTTCACGTTGAGGAAGCGCTTGAAATACTTGAGCTGTATTCACATAGCCGATCTTTTGCGCCGCTTCAGCAGCATTTGCAAAAAAAGAAGACGTCATCACAACAAGGCTTAGACCAGCCGCTTTAATCGTTTTATTCACTTTTATTTCCTCTAGATTAGAAGGTTCTGCCGATGGTGAAAGTGAAGAACTCTTCATCATCACCTTCGTAACTTTCAATAGGTTTCGCAATGGAGAAGACTAATGGTCCCATTGGAGACATCCACTGCAACGCCGCACCATAAGATGCACGATAGTTTGTCGGGTCAGAGAAGTCACCATAGTATGGATCATTCGCATACTTAGGATCGTAGACAAACTCAGTGTCCCACACACTCGCGGCATCAATAAACACACTGGTACGGATTTGACTTCTCACTTCTTCAGAAGCGAAAGGCGTTGGTACGATAAGCTCTAGGCTTGCAAGAGCAACCGCGTTACCACCGACTGAATCGTCGGTTGCTGACACACAACTGCTGCTATTACAGGTATCTGGGTTGCCGCTGGTTGTGTAAACCGCTTTAGGACCTGCACTGTTTGAGCCAAAACCACGTAGGGTTGTAAAACCACCCGCATAGTAGTTTTCATAGAACGGGAATAGGTTGTCGTTGCCGTCGGTTTTGCCGTAGCCATTACCATAGCCCAAGCGACCACGCATTAGTAATGTAAACTCATGCTTCTTAGTGATCGGCACGTACTGTCTTACATCATACTGGAGTTTGAAGTACTGTGCGTCTGAACTCGGTACCGTTGCCTTAGCAAATGCACGTTGGTAGTTACCAGCGGTCGGGAAGTAACCACGGTTAAGGTTATTTCGCGTCCACGCAATGTTCATATCAAAGTCATTGGTAATGATATCACCGTCAGCTTGACCGATACTTTGAGCAAAACGTTGGGCTTGGTCATACGTCGGAACATTACCAATCTTGTTGTGCGTGTAGCCAACACCAATTTCAAAACGGTTCAGTTCATCGAATGGGAAGCCCCAAGTTAAGCTGGCACCATAACTTTCGTTGGTATAGTCAACGATACCCGCTTCCGACGCTTCAAACTCGTTGTAGAAGATCTTTCCGCCCAAACTTACACCATCAAGGTTCCAGTATGGATCACGGTAATCTAAGCTGATGTTTTTCTGGTAGTCGTTCATCATTGCATTGATACCAACGCGGTTACCACTACCTGCAAAGTTATCTTGCTGAAGACCAACCTGGAAGCTCACACCAGACTCGGTGCCATAACCGATACCAAAGTTAACGCTGCCTGAGTTTGCTTCTTTTACGCTGTAGACCAAATCCACTTGGTCTTCACTACCGGGTACGCGAACTGTCTGCACATCAACGGTTTCAAAGAAACCTAAACGGCTAAGACGGTTTTTACCAGTTTCAATCGATTTGGAGTTAAGCCAGCTGCCTTCCATTTGACGCATTTCACGACGTAAAACTTCATCTTTTGTCGCATTGTTACCCACAAAACGGATATCGCGAACATAGATACGGTTACCCGCTTCCACGTTCACCACTAGCGAAACAGATTGGTTTTCATCATCGAATTCAGGAACGGTGCGAACTTGAGGATATGCATAACCCGCTTCGCCTAGCAGACGTTTAACGCCTTCTTCCAATCCAGTTACCGCCGAACCGTTGTAGGTTTCACCCGGTTCAAAAGTGACTAGATTTTCAAATTCTTGCTCTTTACCTAGCAGCTCACCACGGAATTTCACATCTTTTACCGTGTAAGGCAGACCTTCATTAAGGCCAAGGGTGATGTAAACCCCTTTCTTGTCTGGTGAAATCGCAACCTGAGTAGAGTCGATCTGGAACTTCAGATAACCACGGTCTAGGTAATAAGATTTCAGCGCCTCAATATCACCGGCAAGCACTTGTTTTTGGTACTTGTCATCAGATAGGAAGTTCCACCAAGCGACATCTACGTTAAGTTCAAAGCGGCTTAGGAGCTCTTCATCGGTGTATTGTGTATTACCAATAAAGTTAATCTGCTTGATCTTAGCTGAAACGCCTTCAGTAAAGACAAACTTTAAGTCTGAACGGTTACGTGGCAGTGGCGTCACCACAGCTTTAACGTTCGCATTGTACTTACCTACGCTGTAATAGAAGTCTTCAAGACCTTTTTCAATCGTAGATAGCGTTGTGCGGTCAAGCGCTTCACCAACGCGGATACCTGATGCATCTAGGTTCTGCTGTAGTTGCTCTTCTTTGATAGCTTTGTTGCCAGAGAAAGAGATGCTTGCAATTGTTGGTCGCTCTTTAACTTGAACCACCAATACATCATTGTCTCTCAAAACTTTGATGTCTTCGAAGTTACCAGTGGCATAAAGAGCACGAATCATTTCAGAGACATCTTGGTTATCAACCGTGTCTCCAATACGAACTGGCATTTTGAGTAGTGCCGCACCGAGTGCAACACGCTGAAGGCCTTCAATTTTGATATCTTGAACTACAAAGTTCTCGGCACCATTTGCACTCACGCTTGTTGCTAACAAGGTGGCAAACAGAATATTTTTCATCGCCATATTTGTTTTAGTTATTCCTTACTTCAACCTTTACTCAGCTAAAGACGAGCAAAATCATTGAAAATTGCCACTGCCATAAGAGAGAAGATAATAGCTCCGCCGATGCGGAAACCCATTTCCTGTACCTTTTCTGGTACTGGGCGTCTGATTACAGCCTCAATAGCAAAAAACAATAAATGTCCGCCATCTAGCATAGGCAGCGGTACAAGGTTAATAATCCCTAAGTTCACACTGATTAATGCGAGGAACCCCAAGAAATAAACTAAGCCGTAATCGGCCGTCGTTCCGGCTCCTTTCGCGATAGAAATAGGTCCACTTAAGTTATTCAATCCCACATCACCTACTATCAGTTTCTTCAACATACTGATAGTCAGATTGATTACTTGACCTGTTTTCTCAACCGCTTTACCGACTGATTCAATTACACCAAATTGTAAGTCGAAGCGATAATTTTCTGGCCATTCTGCGACTTCAGGTGCGATTCCCGCAAAACCTATTACTTTATCACCTGATAGCTCACGACTATCCGGAATGATGGTCAGTAACAGAGTTTGACCATGGCGTTCAACGACGAGTTCAACCGGAGAGTTAGGGTGCTGCTGAATACTTGTCACCACCTGCTGCCAATCAGTAACTTCAACACCATCCACTTTGACTAAGCGGTCGCCGATTTCTAGCCCAGCACGTGCACCAGCCCCCTCAGGTGAGACACTGGTGAGTCGAGCCGTGATTTCTGGCGTATAAGGTACAAACCCTAACGCTGACATAGCAGACTCTTTCTCTGGGTCAAAGTTCCAATTACGCAGGTCAAACTGCTTAATTTCTTCGATACCAACACCTTCAGCCGGTGCAACGGTTATGGTGAGTTGATCATCGCCAATATGAGAAATCAAACCCATATTAACCGATTCCCAATCCGCAGTTTTGACGCCAGAAACGGCTTTTAGTTCCATCCCTGGTTCTAAACCTGCTTCGGCAGCAATAGAATAAGGAGTAACTTGACCAACTACAGGCTTCACAGCGGGAACACCGATCAGAAAAACCAACCAGTATGCAAAGATAGCAAAGAGGAAGTTAAATGCAGGTCCAGCGGCGACAATAGCAGTGCGCTTCCACAGTGGCTTTCTGTCGAACGCATATTGCTCGTCCCCTTGAGCCAAATCATCGACTCGACCATCGAGCATTTTCACGTAGCCACCTAGTGGAATAATCGACAGGCTGTATTCTGTACCGTCTTTACCCACCTTGCTCCAGATAGACTTACCGAAGCCGATAGAAAACTTTTCGACTCTTACACCACAACGGCGTGCTACCCAAAAGTGACCAAACTCATGGACTGCGACTAAGATGCCTAAAGCAACTATGAAGGAAACAAAGTTCCATAAAATACCGGTCATAGCTTACGCTCTCTTACCCAATTGGCCGCTAATTCTCTTGCCATTCTATCGACCTCGAGAATGCTTTCCAAGTCACGACAGTGCGACTGGTTAGTATCAGCACAGACTTTGTTCAGTACTTTCTGATTAACCACTGCGATATCAGTAAATGACAACTGTCGACCAAGGAATGCGCTGACCGCAACTTCATTGGCCGCATTGACAGCGGTCGTGGCATGTTGACCTTCATAGCAGGCATCAATCGCCAGCTTCAAACATGGGTATCGAGCGTAGTCAGGTTCTAGAAATGTAAGCTGACCAACTTTCATAAAATCAAGAGGTGCAACACCGGCTGAAACACGTTCAGGGTAAGACAGAGTTAACGCAATTGGTGTCGCCATATCAGGTTCGCCCATTTGCGCTAACACAGAACCATCGCGATATTGCACCATCGAGTGAATAACCGATTGAGGATGAATCAGTACTTTCAGCTGTTCGCGTGAAGTATTAAACAGCCACTTAGCCTCGATATATTCCAATCCCTTATTCATCATGGTCGCTGAATCTACCGAAATTTTCGGCCCCATAGACCAGTTAGGATGCGCGATAGCCTCTTCAGGTGTCACACGACTTAGCGTATCAATATCGCTGTAACGGAAAGGGCCACCTGAACCAGTAAGCAGGATATTTGAGATACCATGCTGATTTAAATCACAGCGACCTAAATTGGTTTGAATCTCGCTTGGTAAACATTGGAATATTGCATTGTGCTCACTGTCAACAGGCATTAGCTCTGCGCCATGCTGTTTGACGGCATCAATAAACAGTTGCCCAGACATGACTAAGGCTTCTTTATTGGCAAGCAGAACGCGTTTGCCCGCCTTCACTGCCGCCATCGTTGGCAGTAGACCTGCAGCACCAACGATCGCAGCCATAACGGTATCAACTTCATCAAAGGAAGAGACATGACACATTGCATCAACGCCTGAAAGTACTTCAGTGGCAATGTTCAGTTCTGCCAATTGCTGTTTTAGCGTCATGGCTGCACCGTCGTTTGCCATGACGGCATACTTAGGCTGCCATCTCTGGCACAGTTCGCGCATTTTCGCTACGTTGTTCCCCGCAGCAAGCGCGACAACAGAAAACTGTTGTGGGTTCTGTTCGATGACTTTAAACGTGCTTGCACCGATCGAACCAGTAGCACCTAAAATTGTTAGCTTACGCATAGCAATAAACCGATTGATGACTTAGGCAAGCCGAAGCTCGCCTAAAAAATGAAGTAAAGAAATGCAAAAACAGGGAATGCCGCTGTCAAGCTATCGATGCGATCCAGCACACCGCCATGGCCAGGGATAATATTACTACTATCCTTTATACCTGATACGCGCTTAAACATGCTTTCGACTAGGTCACCTAATACAGAAATCACTACCGTCACTAAAGTAATTACAATCATGACCAGTGGACTGGTAAATTCTATATCGAACCAATCAGCAGCTAACCAGCCAATAACCACAGCTGTGATAATACCGCCGATCAGACCTTCAATGGTTTTATTCGGACTCACATGGGGAGCCATCTTGCGTTTGCCCAAGCTCTTGCCGGCAAAATAGGCCCCACTATCGGCAGCCCATACGATCAAACATACATACAAAACAAGCTTGGCACCGTGGTACGCATCACTATCAATGCCTTCAGCACGCAGCAGTAACACACTCCAGAAGAAAGGTAACAGTGTGAGAATACCAAATGCGTGACGGAGTAATGTTGAGTTTTGCCACAGCGCAGAAGATTTGGGATAGGTAATCGCTAATAAGCTTGAGACAATCCACCAAACACAGCCCACTGCTAATACCATATAGTGCGGCTCTACTACTTGGTTGAGACTGATGGCATCCAACGGAATAAAGGCCATACTTAGCGCACTAACTAGTACTGCTGGAATAAGTGCCATCCAACGAGATTTCGGTTCTACAAACTGAGTCCACTCCCAATAGCCAATCAACATTACAGCAGCAATGGCTAGTGTAAACAGTGGCAGCGAGAGTTCAAAAATCCCCAAAATCACTAAAGGAGCAAGGATAAGCGCAGTTATAATTCTTTGTTTCAAACTTAGGTCCTTTATTCGCTTTCCATCAATGCCTTGATCTGTTCGCCAGTGCAACCAAAACGTCGCTCACGATTAACAAACCAAGTCACTGCTTCGATCAAGCTGTTTTCATCAAACTCGGGCCAGTATATCGGTGTAAAGTACATTTCTGCGTAGGCCATCTGCCAAAGCATGAAATTACTGATCCTACATTCACCGCTGGTCCGAATCATTAAATCAACTTCAGGTAAATCTGCCATGGTTAAGTGTTGAGTAATCAGCTCTTCGCTAATCTCATCACACGTTAGCTCACCGGCGGCAACCTTAGCTGAAATTGCTTTTGTTGCCTGCATGATATCCCACTTACCACCATAATTCGCTGCAATGTTAATGACCATGCCTGTATTTGAGGCAGTCATTGCTTCAGCTTGAGCGATTTTCTTTTGCAAGCGGTCATTGAAACGAGAGGTTTCACCAATCACTCGCAGGCGTAAGTTGTTCTTATGCAGCTTTTTCACTTCCGTTGAAAGTACTGTAATGAACAGTTCCATCAAGACGCCAACTTCTTCTTCTGGCCTTCTCCAGTTTTCACTGCTAAACGCAAAAAGAGTAATAGCCTTGATTCCGAGCTTTGCTGAAGTCGAAATGGCTTTTCTTACCGCTGCAACACCATTTTTATGGCCAAATACACGAGGTTTACCTTGTGCCTTTGCCCAACGGCCATTGCCATCCATAATGATTGCGATATGTTTTGGAAGTAAATCAGGGGAGAGTTGTGAATTATGCATAAGACGTTGATAGATAATCAGCAGGGGACAAAGAGTAGCATAAAAAAACGCTGTGCTGCGAGCACAGCGCCAATTATGCGTTAAGTTTATGGAGAATTAGACTTCCATCAACTCTTTTTCTTTTGCCGCTAGCACTTCGTCAACAAGTTTAACTGCTGCATCAGTCAGTTTTTGAATCTCTTCCTGACCTTTACGATCTTCATCTTCAGAGATTTCTTTGTCTTTAAGTAGTGCTTTTAACTCACCGTTTGCATCACGACGGATGTTACGGATTGCAACACGGCCACCTTCAGCTTCACCACGAACGATCTTAACAAGGTCTTTACGACGCTCTTCTGTTAGCGGTGGAAGTGGAACGCGAATAATAGTACCCGCAGACATTGGGTTTAGACCCAAATCAGACATCATGATTGCTTTCTCAACTTTTTGAGTCAGCTCTTTATCAAATACCGTGATTGCTAGCGTACGAGCATCTTCTGCAACAACGTTCGCCACTTGGTTAAGAGGTGTTGATGCACCGTAGTACTCGACAGAGATACCAGCCAATAGGCTTGGGTGCGCACGACCTGTGCGAACCTTAGAAAGGTTGTTCTTTAGCGCTTCAACGCTTTTTTCCATGCGCTCTTGAGCGTCTTGTTTGATTTCGTTAATCACAATATCACCTTAATGTGTAAATCTTTCTCGAAGAAAGCCTAATCGGGAGTCTTCAAAAGGCAATACCGCAGCATTAAATCTGCTGCGGCGATTGGAATTACTCTGCGTCGCTGATTAGCGTGCCTTCTGCTTCACCCATAACCACGCGACGTAGTGCGCCTGGCTTATTCATGTTGAATACGCGAATTGGCATTTTGTGGTCACGAGCTAACGTAAACGCTGCCAAATCCATCACTTTCAGTTCTTTATCAAGAACAGCATTGAATGAAAGCTTATCATACAGTTCTGCGTCTGGGTTTGCTACAGGGTCAGCACTAAATACGCCATCCACTTTTGTCGCTTTTAGAACTACGTCCGCTTCAATTTCAATACCGCGCAAACAAGCAGCAGAATCTGTCGTGAAGAATGGGTTACCAGTACCTGCTGAGAAGATAACCACGCGGCCTTGGCGAAGTTCGCGGATAGCATCAGCCCAGTTGTAGTCGTCACACACACCTTTCAAAGGAATTGCTGACATTACACGAGCATTTACGTAAGCACGGTGTAGTGCATCGCGCATTGCTAGACCATTCATTACTGTAGCTAGCATACCCATGTGGTCACCCACAACTCGGTTCATACCCGCTTCAGCTAGACCTGCGCCACGGAAAAGGTTACCACCACCGATTACCACACCCACTTGAACACCAAGTTCAACCAGCTCTTTTACTTCTTGTGCCATACGATCAAGGATCGCAGGATCGATGCCGAAACCTTCATTGCCTTGAAGAGCTTCACCACTCAGTTTTAACAGAATACGTTGATACGCTGGTTTAGGGTTCGTTGTCATGGAGTTTACCTTCCAAAAAGAGAGTTATTGATTAACAGTCATGGATAGAGGAAAGAACCTAGTGATTCGATCCAAGTCGCTAGAGAAGGCCTTTGCACTCTAGGGACTTGGCACTGACATCTAGGCATTATTTCCCCTATTCATCACGGCTAACCGTTTACTACCGTTATCGTAAAAAGACCGCAGCCAAGGCCACGGTCTAATATTTGCACAATTCGCTAAGGATTAACCTTTTTGAGCTAGTGCTACTTCTTCAGCGAAGCTTAGGCCTTCTGCTTTCTCGATACCTTCACCAACTTCTAGGCGAACGAACGTAGAAACTGAAGCACCTTTTTCTTTCAGCATTTCGCCAACAGTTTTCTTAGGCTCCATGATGAAAGCTTGACCAGTTAGAGAAACTTCGCCAGTGAATTTCTTCATGCGGCCTTCAACCATTTTCTCTGCGATTTCTTTTGGCTTGCCTTCGTTCATAGCGATTTCTACTTGAACTTCACGCTCTTTCGCTACTACTTCAGCTGGTACGTCTTCTGGGTTCACGTATTCTGGACGTGAAGCAGCAACGTGCATTGCAACGTGCTTAAGAGTTTCCGCGTCGCCTTCACCAGCAACAACAACACCGATTTTCTCGCCGTGACGGTAAGAAGCTAGTGCAGCACCTTCAACGTATTGTACGCGACGGATGTTGATGTTTTCACCGATTTTAGCAACTAGAGCTACACGCTCTTCTTCGAACTTAGCTACTAGTTCTTCAACAGATGATTTAGCTGCTAGAGCTTCTAGAGCTACTTTTTCAGCGAATGCTGTGAAGTTACCATCTTTAGCAACGAAGTCAGTTTGGCAGTTAACTTCAAGAAGAACAGCAACACCGTTTTCTTCTTTGATGATGATTGCGCCTTCAGCAGCTACGTTACCTGCTTTCTTAGCAGCTTTAGCAGCACCTGATTTACGCATGTTTTCGATTGCTAGTTCGATGTCAGCGTTTGCTTCAACAAGCGCTTTCTTACATTCCATCATACCTGCGCCAGTACGTTCGCGCAGTTCTTTAACTAGAGCAGCAGTAACAGCCATTCTCTATTCCTCAGTTGATTCTGGATTTGGTAAAAAACAGGGGCCTACATTTTCGGCCCCTGCTGATAACTATAACTCAGTTTATGCTACAACTTGGTTGCACATAGACTAAGTGTGACTCGGAGCCGCTATTATTCAGCTTCTACGAAACCGTCTTTCTCAGCAACAGCAGCTACGTCTTTGTTACGACCTTCAGTTACTGAAGCAGCAGCAGCGTTTAGGTAAAGCTGAACTGCACGGATCGCATCGTCGTTACCTGGGATGATGTAGTCAACGCCGTCTGGGTTAGAGTTAGTATCTACTACAGCGTAAACTGGGATACCTAGGTTGTTAGCTTCTTTAATCGCAATGTGTTCGTGATCAGCATCGATTACGAATAGAGCGTCTGGTAGGCCGCCCATGTCTTTGATACCACCAAGAGATTTCTCTAGCTTCTCCATTTCACGAGTACGCATTAGAGCTTCTTTCTTAGTTAGTTTGTCAAAAGTACCGTCTTGAGCTTGAGCTTCAAGTTCTTTTAGACGCTTGATTGATTGACGAACAGTTTTGTAGTTTGTAAGCATACCGCCTAACCAGCGGTTGTTTACGTAGTACTGGTTGCTTGCGATTGCAGCTTCTTTAACAGCTTCAGATGCAGCGCGTTTAGTACCTACGAATAGAACTTTACCTTTCTTCTCGCCAACTTTAGCTAGTTCAGCTAGAGCTTCGTTGAACATTGGTACAGTTTTTTCTAGGTTGATGATGTGAACGCGGTTACGAGCACCAAAGATGAATGGCTTCATTTTTGGGTTCCAGTAACGAGTTTGGTGACCGAAGTGAACACCAGCTTTCAGCATATCGCGCATTGATACAGTTGCCATTTTAAAATCCTCTATGGGGTTAGGCCTCCACATCCCCCATAACTCCGACTAGGCTTCTGCCCAGCACCCCGGAATATGTGACGGAATGTGTGTGATTTAAAGATATAAGTTAGTCGGAAGTAATCAGTTTCGCCACCTGATAAACGTTCAGCTAGAGAGAACAGACCACATTTCCGGCGCGCTTTATACCATATTTTTGCCCATCATGGCTAGTAAAAAAACGATTGTTGGCGATGTGAGTGCACTATTTTCATTCCCACACGTACTATCGAAAGATGAAGAATAATTCTCATTATGTTGCGTTCCTGATAGAATGCGCCGATTCGCACTCACTTGTGCACAAGAACAAATAGAGAAAGCCGATGTCAATCAAGATTAAAACAGCTGAAGAAATCGAACGTATGCGACTAGCGGGCGCGTTGGCCGCTGAAATCCTAGAAATGATCGAACCGCACATCAAAGAAGGTGTGACAACAGATGAACTAAACCAAATCTGTCACGATTACGGGATTGAAAAAGGCGCATATTCTGCACCTCTTGATTACCATGGGTTCCCTAAATCAATCTGTACGTCAATCAACCACATTGTATGTCACGGTATTCCAGCTTCAGCAGACGAAGTAGGCAGCAATGGGCAAATGAAACCTGCTGTGCTCAAAAATGGCGACATCATTAACGTTGATATTACCGTGATCATCCCTAACGATGCTGACGCTGATTTGTCTGTCCGCCCAGAGGGTTACCATGGCGATACATCGAAGATGTTCTTTGTCGGTGAAGTATCTCCTGCTGACAAACGTCTATGTATGGTCACTCAAGAAGCACTATACATTGGTATGCGTCAAGTAAAACCGGGCGCAACCGTGGGTGACATTGGCACGGCAATCGAGAAATACATCAAAACTAACAACAAGAACAATCCACGCAATAAGTTCTCTATTGTTAAAGATTTCTGTGGTCACGGTATTGGCAACGAGTTCCACGAAGAGCCTCAAATCGTTCACTACAAAAATAACGACCGCCGAGTACTAAAAGAAGGCATGTGTTTTACCATCGAACCAATGATTAACGAAGGTAAGTTTGGCGTGACTGTTGATGCCGAAGATGATTGGACGGTTTACACTGGTGATGGTAAGAAATCAGCCCAGTATGAACACACCATCTTGGTGACGAAAAACGGCTGTGAAGTGTTAACTCTGCGTAGCGATGACACCATCCCTCGCCTAATGAACAACGCATAATCACCGCAAGTTTCTCAAATATCCCCGCTCAGTCGGGGATATTTTTTTATCCTTATAAGTCTGATAGATTGGTCCTCAGGACTGTTTTGCATGGATTCGCTTTATGCCGTTTCAATCACCACTCACTTTTGACGATCAACAGCTCACAATTGCTGAGTTAAAAAACCAACTAGAAAAATTTGCTGATTACCAGAAACAAGAGTTTCTTACCCATCACCCAGTGACCGACTTGGTATTAGGCCGAGCTGAATATATCGACCTACTTCTCAACCGTTTGTGGCAACATTTTGGCTTTACCGCCTTACCTAACATTAGCCTTGTCGCTGTTGGCGGTTATGGTCGGGGTGAACTGCACCCACTGTCAGACATCGATATACTGGTTGTATCGCGTAAGACACTGCCAGATGCACTTGCCAGCAAAGTGAGTGAGTTCATTACCCTACTTTGGGATTTACGTTTGGAAGTCGGCCACGCGGTACGTAGTGTCGAAGAGTGTGCAGCCATAGGACGTGAAGACCTCACGGTGGCGACGAACTTACAAGAGGCTCGTTTGCTGTGTGGCTGCGAAGATACCTTTCATCAGTTAAAAATGGTGATTCATTCAGAATCATTTTGGCCGAGTGAGATTTTCTACAAGGCAAAGGTTCAAGAGCAGCGCGACCGACATGCTCGTTACCACGATACGACTTACAACCTAGAACCGGATATTAAGTCTACGCCAGGTGGTTTACGTGACATTCACACTCTGAGCTGGGTCGCACGCCGTCACTTTGGTGCTACGTCTCTACTCGAAATGAGTCGCTATGGATTTCTGACCGATGCCGAGTACCGAGAACTGGTCGAGTGTCAGGATTTTCTATGGCGCGTTCGCTTCGCCTTGCACATCGAGCTAAAACGCTATGATAACCGACTCACCTTTGCTCATCAGCCTCAGGTGGCTGAAAGCCTTGGATATACTGGGGAAGGAAATCGAGGCGTTGAGATGATGATGAAAGAGTTCTATCGTACGCTTCGCCGCGTAGCAGAACTCAATAAAATGCTGCTAAAACTCTTCGATCAGGCGATCCTCGACAACGGTATCGAAGATAAGCCAGAAGTTCTCAGCGAAGATTTTCAGCGTCGCGGTCATCTTATTGAAGCGCGTAAACCTGCGTTATTTCAGGCTCGTCCTGAAACCATCTTAGATATGTTTCTGCACATAGCGAATGACTCAACCATTGAAGGTGTCTCGCCACCGACCATGCGCCAACTAAGAACCGCTCGTCGACGCCTGAACAAATTTTTACACACCATTCCAGAAGCTCGTGAAAAGTTCTTGGAGCTTTGTCGTCATCCAAATGCACTACACAAAGCCTTCAGTCTGATGCACAAGCTTGGTGTACTAGCGGCCTATCTGCCTCAATGGAGCCAAATCGTAGGTCAGATGCAGTTTGATTTATTTCACGTCTATACCGTGGATGAACACAGTGTACGACTGCTAAAACATATCAATACCTTCGGCTACGCTAAAAACCACGATAAACACCCTATCTGCTGCGAAGTCTATCCGAGAATTCAGAAAAAAGAGCTGTTGATCATCGCAGCCATTTTCCATGACATAGGCAAAGGTCGTGGAGGAGATCACTCAGTTATTGGTGAAGGTGAAGCGTACGATTTTTGTATCGAACACGGCTTATCTAAGCCAGAAGCAAAGCTAGTTTCTTGGTTAGTTAGAAACCATCTACTGATGTCTGTGACCGCTCAGCGCCGTGATATCTATGATCCGGACGTGATTACTGAGTTTGCGAAACAAGTTCGCGACGAAGAGTATTTAGAGTATCTGGTTTGTCTCACGGTCGCGGATATTTGTGCCACCAACCCAGAATTATGGAACAGTTGGAAGCGTACCTTACTTGCGGAGCTTTTTTACTCAACGCAACGAGCACTGCGCCGCGGCTTAGAAAACCCTGTCGATGTCAGGGAACGTATTCGTCACAACCAACAATTAGCCTCGGCTTTGCTGCGCAAAGAAGGGTTTAGTGCCCGAGAAATTGAAGTATTGTGGCAGCGCTTTAAGGCCGATTATTTTTTACGCCATACACACAAACAGATCGCTTGGCACTGTATGCACTTACTTCGCCATGAAGACCATACCAAGCCACTGATCCTGATGTCTAAAAAAGCCACTCGCGGTGGTACCGAAGTGTTTGTCTATAGTAAAGATCAGCATGCGCTTTTCGCCACGGTAGTAGCAGAACTTGACCGACGTAACTTCAACGTTCATGACGCGCAAGTCATGACCAGCAAGGACGGTTACGTGCTCGATACCTTTATGGTTCTAGATCAGCATGGTGAAGTGATTGATGAAAGCCGCCATAAAGCAGTGATTAAACATCTCGCACACGTACTTGAAGATGGTAGACCAACCAAAATTAAGACACGCCGGATCCCGCGTAACCTGCAACATTTTCAGGTGAAGACGACGGTCGATTTCCTACCGACAAAGAGCAAAAAGCGTACCTTACTCGAGTTTGTTGCTCTGGATACTCCTGGATTGCTGGCAACGGTCGGAGCAACCTTTGCCGATTTAGGAATTGACTTGCACGCTGCTAAGATCACAACCATTGGCGAACGTGCCGAAGATTTGTTCATCATCACTAGCCAAAATGGTGGCAAACTGACAGAGGAAGAGCAGCAAGAATTGCGTGAAAACTTGATTAAAAACATCGCTGAACTGGCACCGTAAGCGATCTCGACCACAAGTTATTAACTTGGTTAAAAAAGCGCTGTCTACCACGAATATTGGCTGCTACATTAATAGTGAATTGTTTAATCCCTACTCGCTTTGAGTAGGGATAGTCACTGCAACACAATAGAGGTAGCCTATGTATCCACACCTCACTGGTTTAGGTATTCACGATCCTAAACAAATTGAGCGCTATTCCCTTCGTCAAGAAGCGCACAAGGATGTGTTAAAAATCTATTTTCACAAACAAAAAGGTGAGTTGTTTGCGAAAAGCGTCAAGTTCAAATACCCACGACAAGTCAAAAACGTTTTGGTTGATAGCGGAAGCCATCAATACAAAGAAGTGACTGAAATAAACCGCAACCTGACTCTAGTTATTGATGAGCTGAATAAGTTAACCAAGCCGGTTAGCAGCACTGAAGTCGACGTAAAACAGAAGATTCTTTCGGACTTACGCCACTTAGAGAAGGTGGTCTCAAGTAAGATTGCAGAGATAGAAGCGGATTTAGAGAAGCTGAAATAGAAGCAAAAATTTGGGGAAGGTTGACGTTAAGGCGTCAACCTTTTTTACTTTTACGTTTGAGAGAAAAGCCCCTAACAAGAAACGCGTTATCAGAGACCTACGCAGCTGCCAGAAGGTACACCTCTCGTCAGATAAGATCCGATTTAGACTCGGCTTTTAAACAAGCCAGCCCGCGTATTTGCCCACCAGATAAAGCGCCACACCCGCCATCACACCAGCGACAATATCATCCAGCATAATACCTAACCCGCCATGTACTCGCTTATCCAACCAACCGATCGGCCATGGTTTTACCATGTCGAAAAATCGGAACAGAACAAAGCCTGTTAGCAGCCACTTCCAGTCATATGTCGACAGGTTTAGTACTGGAACCACTAGCATTGTAATCCAAAAGCCAGCAAACTCGTCCCATACAATTGAGCCATGATCATGAACCCCCATATCATCCGAGGTGACCTGGCAAATTTTCACACCGACGATACAAGCAACGATGACGGCAACAAGGTACAAAGGCAGAGGTAGTTGCACCAGCAGCAAGTAGAAGGGGATCGCCGCTAGCGTACCCATCGTACCCGGCACGATTGGCGATAGACCACTACCGAAACCAGTCGCAAGTAGGTGCCATGGATTTTTTAATGAGATAAGAGAGAGAGGATTTGTCATAACTGATTATATCTTACTTAAAGTGATCGTAGCCGCTTAGGTGCCAGTCGATTGGTTGCCCATTACTGTGCAGTTCAAAGGTTCCCTGAGGACGAATCTGACCGATACATGTTACCTTAGCGCCACAATGTGCGAGTGCACTTTCAATCGACCCTTTGTTCTGCTCAGGGACGGTAAAGCACAGTTCATACTCTTCACCACTTGATAACGCATATTGCTGAGCAACATCTGCACTGCCTACAAACTGAGTAAGTTCATTAGAAACAGGAAGTTGTGCTACGTCAAGGCTTACCCCAACGTGTGAGCGATTTAATATATGCTTGATATCCGAAATCAGTCCGTCAGAAATATCGATAGCAGAGCTCGCCAAATTGAGTAGCGCTTGCCCCACCAGCACTCTTGGCGTTGCTAGGTAATGGCGATGCTCCAGTTGCTCAGCAAAAGGTTTACGACGCAAACTGTTATCAAGCACGACATCTAAGCCCGCTTTGCTGTCACCAAGCTCTCCGGTAACGTAGACCCAATCTCCAACCTGAGCTCCGTCTCGACGCAATGCTTTATCTGCATCAACTAAACCCTGCACGGTTAAAGTGATACTTAAAGGTCCTTTCGTGGTATCACCACCAATTAACTGGATTCCGTAGTAATCCGCCAACTCAAAGAAAGCATCACAGAAAGGAGCCAGCCATAACTCATCTGGACTTGGCATAGTTAACGCTAGTGATACCCAACTCGGGGTCGCCCCCATTGCAGCAAGATCGCTAATATTGGATGCCAATGCCTTGTGCGCAACCCAGCTAGGGTTTGCATCAGCCAGAAAGTGTGTCCCTGCAACTAAAGTATCGGTACTGATCGCTACAGAAAGGTTCTCTGGTACTTTGACCAATGCACAATCGTCACCTGCGGCAAGCACAACGTCTTTACGTTGCTTCTGACGATTAACAAAATATTTTTCAATCAGATTAAATTCACCAGACATACTATGACCGTTAACTTATTGAATGTTTGGACATAAAAAAGGTCAGCATTTGCTGACCTTTAGATAATCAAAATCGATTATTTCTTACGTACATGAGGTGCTGCTTTATCTAGCACTCCATTGACGAATTTGTGGCTATCTTCCGCTGCGAATACTTTTGCAAGTTCAATCGCTTCGTTAATCACCACTTTGTAAGGCACGTCTTCGCGACGTGTCATTTCATACATTGCTAAACGAAGAAGCGCTAGCTCCATCATATCCAAATCTTGCATTGGACGAGCAGTGTATGGACGAATCTTACTATCTAGCTCTGTGTGACTTAGCACAACACCTGTTAGTAGGTCACGGAAGTATGCGACATCTGTATCCGGAGTAGATAGTGCAGGTTCTGATGCATGATGTTCTTCTTCATCATACTTGCCACCTGACAAGAACTGCTCCTCAATCGTAGCAACATTTTCTTTAGTAATTTGCCAAGAGTAGATCGCTTGTAGAGCGAATCGACGTGCATTACGACGTGCGGCTGGTTTCACACTGGCCCCCATTAGGAATCGATTTCTGAAAGAACGTTAATCATCTCAAGTGCGCTTAGTGCAGCCTCTGCACCTTTATTACCAGCCTTGGTTCCTGCGCGCTCAATTGCTTGGTCAATTGTATCAACAGTCAGTACACCAAATGCGACTGGAAGACTGTATTCCAGAGACACCTGCGCAAGACCCTTGTTACATTCACTACAAACATAGTCAAAGTGTGGTGTACCACCGCGAATTACTGTACCTAGTGATACGATCGCATCGTACTTACCTGTTTTAGCTACGCGCTGAGCAACAAGTGGAAGCTCTACTGCACCAGGACAGCGAACGATAGTGATATTATCTTCGCTTACTTGACCGTGACGCTTTAAAGTATCGATTGCACCAGACAATAGACTTTCGTTAATAAAACTGTTGAAACGAGAAATAACGATAGCAATTTTTGCGTTTGGCGCTGGGAAGCCACCCTCGATCACTTTCATAAGCCTTCCTTTAACTATGTTCATCAAGTGAGAATCGCCGGATTCTAGCACAAATCTGTGAGCAATATCTAATAGAAATTTAACAGAACTCGTACCCAGCAGCTAAAGCATTTATCTAGTACAAGTTTTAGGCCTTGCACTAACAGCAAGGCCTGATTGAGTAGGTAGAATAAGGTCGGTGACCAAGATTACTCACATACGTATTCAACGACGTTCAAGCCAAAACCGCCAAGCGCATGGTACTTTTTGTTGGTTGATGACAATAGACGCATATCATGCACGCCAAGATCCGCAAGAATCTGCGATCCCACACCGACGCGGCGAGAGGTACCTTGTTTTTTCGCTAATGTTGGTGCTTGACCTTTGTCCTGTGCTTCGAACATTTTAACGCGGTGGATCAACAGTTCCGTTGACTCCTCATTACCAAGAATAACCAAAACACCACCCTGTTCACCGATACGTTTCATGGCCGCATCAAGCGTCCAACTGCGCTCAGCATTTCTATCGCTATGCAGTAAGTCAGTAAAAGTATCTTGCAAATGAACACGGACTAACGGTGCCTCTGCGGTTAAATCACCTTTGCAAAGTGCATAGTGGATTTGGTTGTCTATGGTGTCACGGTAAGTCACTAAGTTAAATTCACCAAACTCGGTAGGCAATTGACATTCAGCGACACGTTCAATGGTCGTTTCCGTGTTATTGCGGTATTCAATCAGATCCGCAATAGTACCCAGTTTAAGGCCATGCTTTTCAGCAAAAACTTCCAAGTCAGGACGACGTGCCATAGTGCCATCGTCATTGAGAATCTCGACAATCACACCCGCTGGTTCTAGCCCAGCAAGACGAGCTAAATCACAACCTGCTTCTGTGTGCCCGGCACGTGTTAAGACTCCGCCTTCTTGCGCCGCTAAAGGAAAGATGTGGCCCGGCTGAACAAGATCTGCAGCTTTGGCATCTTTCGCCACTGCCGCCTGAACCGTGCGCGCGCGGTCTGCAGCAGAAATACCAGTCGTTACGCCTTCCGCGGCTTCAATTGAAACCGTAAAGTTGGTGGTGTACTGAGCATTGTTGTCTTGAACCATAGGAGGCAAACCAAGACGCTCACAACGCGCTTTAGTCATGGTTAAGCAGATCAAGCCACGACCGTGAGTCGCCATGAAGTTAATCGCTTCTGGAGTCACATGCTCCGCAGCCATGATTAAATCGCCTTCATTCTCACGATCTTCGTCATCCATCAGGATAACCATTTTACCTAAACGAATATCATCAATAATTTCTTGTGGCGTACTAATTGGCATTTTTATATTCCTATCTTGGCTTCTAGCGGCTAATTAAATCGGTCAGACCATTGCCTAACCTAGGCAAATCCATTTTGCTGTAAAAATTCCATGGTGATGCTGGATTGTGTTTTTTGCTCTTCTCGACTGGTCAGTAAACGTTCCATATAGCGAGCAAGTACATCAACTTCAAGGTTCACTTTTCGACCGACATGGAAATCGGCAATGGTCGTCTCTTCACCCGTATGCGGAACTATGGTGAGTTTGAACGCGTTCTTGCGTAGAGCGTTCACTGTCAAGCTGATACCATCAACGGTAATCGAACCTTTTTCCGCAACGTATTTCGACAGCTCCTCTGGCATTGATACCCAGAATTCAATCGCACGCCCTATCATATTTCTTTCAACGATTTCACCGACTCCATCAACATGCCCAGAGACAATGTGCCCGCCAAAACGGGTCGTTGGTAACATCGCCTTTTCTAAGTTAACTTTGTCACCCGCTTGATAATCAGTAAATCCTGTTTTATCAAGGGTTTCTAGTGACAAGTCTGCGGTATAACTGGTGGAAGTAAAGGCGACGACCGTTAAACAGACGCCATTGGTGGCAATACTATCGCCAAGCTTCACATCACTCATATCAAGCTTGCCAACATCAACCGTCACACTAATGTCTTCGCCCTTTGGGGTGATTGCAGTCAACGTACCGACTGCTTCTACAATACCTGTAAACATGATTAGGATTCTTTCTTTTCAATTGTGGCAACGATGCGCACATCGCGACCAACTAGTCTGATATCTTTAAAATTAAGATCAATGACATCGGCCATTGACTCCAGCCCAAGTGCTCCGAGCAATCCTCGACCATCACTTCCCATAATCTTAGGAGCCAGATAGAGCACAAGCTCATCAACTAGATTTTGCTGAATTAGACTAGACGCTAATGTTGCTCCAGCTTCGACCCAGAGATGGTTAATGTTGTGAGCAGTCGCCAATTGAGAAAATGTCGAGGCTAAATCCATTTGCTGATTTGAGTTTAGCGTTGGCTGTACATCACCTTGTGGAGAAACGATTAAACGCTCCCCTTCAGTATGAAATAACTTTAACTCTGGCGTCAGTTGGCTTTGTCTATCCAGAATAACCCTGACCGGCTGGCGCAATTGCTGATGTGGGTACTTCGTCTGTACTGAAATAGGCAACTCTTCCCAACGCACATTCAATGAAGCATTGTCTTCAATAACGGTTTTGCTGGTAGAGAGTATCGCGCCGCTTTGTGCGCGGTAGTTTTGTACGTCCTGACGCGCTTGTGCAGATGTGATCCACTGACTTTGGCCATTGGACAAGGCTGTCTGACCATCTAAGCTTGCGGCCATTTTCAATTGAACAAACGGCATCCCGGTTTTCATTCGTTTGATAAATGCCGGATTAAGATTGATCGCATCTTGTTCTAACAGGCCAACTTCAACTTCTATGCCCGCATCGCGCAGCATTTGAATCCCGCGCCCTGCAACTTGGGGATTGGGGTCTTGCATCGCGCAAATGACTTTGGCCACTTTGGCTTTGATCAGCCCCTCTGCACATGGTGGTGTTCTGCCGTAATGAGAACAAGGCTCTAACGTCACGTATGCGGTGGCACCCACTGACTTTTCACCCGCCATTCGAAGGGCGTGTACTTCAGCATGGGGCTCACCAGCGCGAAAGTGAAAACCTTCACCCACGACTTCACCATCAAGGGTAATAACACAGCCTACATTGGGATTTGGAGCAGTGGTATAGATGCCCCCTTTTGCTAACTCAATAGCGCGGGACATCATGATAAAATCTTGCGGAGTAAAGGTAGTCATAGAGAAACGGCCTTAATCTTCTAACCTTGCAATCTCTTCACCAAATTCTCGAATGTCTTCGAAGCTACGGTAAACAGAAGCAAAGCGAATGTACGCAACCTTATCTAGCTCTTTGAGTTGATCCATCACCAAGTTACCTATCATTTCACTCGGTACTTCGCGTTCACCTGTCGCGCGAAGTTGTGACTTAATCATACTAATAGCGACATCGACTGCGTCGGCACTAACGGGGCGTTTTTCTAATGCCCGCTGAAGACCGCCCACCATTTTGTCTTCATTAAATGGTTCACGATTCCCGTTAGATTTAATCACACGAGGCATCACCAGTTCAGCGGTTTCGAAAGTTGTGAAACGTTCATTACACGCAAGACACTGCCTACGGCGACGAACCTGGTGGCCATCAGCAACCAAGCGAGAGTCGATCACTTTAGTATCATTCTCAGAGCAAAAAGGACAATGCATATCACCTCCATATAAGTGACAGACAGTTTAGCGGATTAACTATTCTTAATAAAAGTAAAAGGGGCCAGTTAGCCCCTTTTTCAACCAATGTTAACCGATATTTGTTAACTGCGCGGCAAGTAGTTCGCCTTACCAACCCATTTATAGCTGGTTAGCTCTTCTAGACCCATTGGACCACGAGCGTGAAGTTTTTGGGTTGATACCGCAACTTCCGCACCCAGACCAAACTGAGCACCGTCAGTGAAACGCGTAGAGGCATTGACATAAACCGCAGCCGAACCAGCAGAGTTAATAAACAACTCCGAGTTAACAAGACTGTTGGTCATGATTGCATCTGAGTGACTAGCATTGTGCACGCGCATGTGGTTGATAGCTTCTTTAACATCCGCCACCACCTTAACACCCAGAGTGTAGCTCAGCCATTCAGTATCAAAGTCACCCTCTACCGCATCGCGCTGCTGTTTAGCTGCACTCATAAAAGGCTTCGCACTAGCTTCGACAACAAAGGTAACTTGGTCGTTCATTCGCTCGATCAGCATTGGCAAGAATTCGGCCGCCACTTTCTCATGTACTAACAGAGTATCAAGTGCATTACAGGCGGAAGGGCGTTGAACTTTAGCGTTTTCTACCACATCCAGAGACTTCACTAAATCAGCGCTCTCATCAACAAAAATATGGCTGATACCAAAACCACCGATGATCACAGGAATCGTGCTGTTCTCTTTACACATCTTGTGTAGACCAGCACCACCACGAGGAATAATCATATCGACGTAATCGTCTAGTTTTAGTAGCTGAGAAACCAACTCACGATCTGGTTTTTCAATGTACTGTACTGATGCAGCCGGAAGTTCAGCTTTCGCTAACGCAGACTGAATAACCTTAACCAACTCCATGTTCGAGAAAAATGTCTCTTTACCGCCACGTAAGATACTGGCATTACCTGTTTTTAAGCACAATGCAGCAATATCGATGGTCACGTTTGGACGCGCTTCATAGATAACACCCACTACGCCAAGAGGAACACGGCGACGAGACAGCGTCATTCCGTTTTCTAACACTTTACTATCTAGTTCGCTACCCACTGGGTCATTAAGGCTGATAACGTTACGTACGTCATTGGCAATCCCCGATAGACGCTCTTGGTTCAGAAGAAGACGGTCAAGTAATGCGTCGCTCAAACCTGCATCACGGCCTTTGGCAATATCCTTAGCGTTGGCAGCTAGAATAGTGTCTGCATTCGCTTCAAGTTCATCAGCGATGATAGCTAGGGCTTTGTTTTTTTGCGCTGTCGAAGCAGTCGCTAGTTGGAACGCCGCATCTTTTGCCGCGATCCCCATTGAAATCAGTTCCACTTTGTTTTTCCTTATTCTTGGATGACGACCATATCATCACGGTGAAGCACTTCGTTGCCGTAATCGTACCCAAGTATTCCGATTATATCTTTACTATGCTTGCCAACGATCTTCGCCATATCTTGGCTGGAGTAGCTCGCGATACCACGTGCAATCAGCTTGCCTTTAACATCAGTTACTCGCACTACGTCTCCGCGAGCAAACTCACCACTGACTTTGGTTAAGCCTTTAGCCAATAGACTGCTGCCCTTTCCGACTACAGCATTCACAGCACCATCATCAATGACAATATCACCAGACGCAGCAGGCCCTGCCAGTATCCAGCGCTTACGGTTTTCCAGTGCCTCTTCACAAGGTAGGAAGCGAGTTCCTTGTGGATGTTCGCCCAATGAGTCGAATACTACGTTCGGTGCACTACCCGCCGCAATAATGACTTCTATGCCAGCTCGGCGTGCAATATCCGCAGCTTGCAGTTTTGTTGCCATGCCACCGGTACCGAGTGTCGTACCACTGCCACCCGCAATCTTGCGCAGGGTGTCATCAATGGTTTTTACTTCCTTAATCAACTCAGCATTAGGGTCTTTGCGAGGATCAGCAGTAAACAGACCTTTTTGATCGGTAAGAAGTAACAGTTTGTCAGCACCACAAAGAATGCCAACTAAGGCAGACAAATTGTCATTGTCACCCACTTTGATTTCACTGGTTGCCACCGCGTCGTTTTCGTTAACAACAGGAATAATATCGTTTTCAACTAACGCATTGATGGTGTCACGCGCATTTAAGAAGCGCTCACGATCTTCAAGATCGGCACGCGTTAACAGCATTTGTCCGATTTTTAGTCCATAAATAGCGAACAATGACTCCCAAGTCTGAATTAACTGGCTTTGTCCAACAGCCGCTAGTAGCTGCTTACTTGCCATTGAGTTGGGCAGTGCGGGGTATCCTAGGTGTTCGCGTCCTGCTGCGATCGCGCCAGACGAGACCATCACGACAGAGTGGCCTTGCTTTTTCAGTTCTGCACATTGACGAACCAACTCAACCATATGAGCTCGGTCCAAAGCCAGAGTGCCACCAGTTAAAACACTTGTACCTAATTTAACCACCACGGTCTGAGACTGTGATGCTTTTCCGCTTTCTTGATTCATTGCCTTTCTACTATGAAATAAATACAAAACCGTCACGACCCTAGCGCAAGAAGATAGGCTAACAAGATCGATTAGACCTGATGTTTTAGCAATCAAATGGCAAATTCACAAGCAGAAAAGGCGCTAAAAAGCGCCTTTTTGGTGAACAACAATGATAAGCAACGAAAATTAGACGAATTCTACCGACTCTTTATGCATTCCCACTGGTATTTCGAACTCCTTATCCAGTGTTTCTAACAGTTTCTGATGGAAGGCCTCCTGAGTGCGCGTCACATCTTCGACCGTTTTTTTCGGTAATGCTTTCTCCTGCCACTCACCGGTCACATCGTACAATCCAGTTCGATAGCGAGCTTCAAATAGGTCGCCATTTTTCTCGAGCTCTAACCACCAGCCCCAAAACTCCCTTTGTTCAGGGGATTTTTTGTCGTTTACACACACAGACAAGCAATCAAAGATATACATGCCATCTGTGCTCTGTGATTCTCGTAGATAAGGACCAATAGCTCTTAGGGTTGATAACAAGCGGTAGTGCGTTGGACTTTTCGTCGGTTCAGACATAATGAATCTCCATATTCATTGACTTATTATGATCGCCTACTAGAAAGGACTTAAAAGTCTGGGTAGTCGATATGATTAAGTGTTGTCTAAATTAGCTGAAATGTCATCTAATTAGCTCGTCCTCCAACCACTTTATCGCTAAATCGAGGGATTGCTCATAGCCTTGTGTAATTGTTTTAGCACTAATTTTCTTAGCTTTACCGTAATCACTAAAAAGTGCCACTAACTGATTGTCACTATAGGGTGAGACTGGATCATTCTCTAAACTCATAGCGAGAATCGGTACACGCGTTTTACGACTAGACAAAATTCCCTGAACTTTAAGAGACCATGCCATCAACTGACCTGCGAGACTATTAATATCCACCGCACTTTTGCCCAGACGCGATGCCAAGACATCTAAGTACATTTTGGGCATCTGCTTTAACTTAGCAGGCGAAGACAAGACATCGTGAATAGGTGCTCCTAATGATACGCACGCTTTGATTTTATCTTGCTCCATAAATGACAAACGCACCATCGCATTGCCGCCAAATCGAAAACCAATCAGACCAACTCTGTGATGATCGACCCATGGAATACTGTACAACTCATTCAGCACAGCCTGATGCAAACACGAAGTGTCCTCAGTCAGGTTCCAATGGATGTTGTGTCCAATCGAAGGCATATCGACCGTGAGCATTGCGATATTTTTTTTCGCCAAATGATCGCGGAACAAACTCCACAAGTCTGTTTGTAGGCTATCTAAGCCAGCACTGACCATCACTACAGGCTGAGGCTTTTCTGTACTGGTCAGATGGAGATGGGCAACGATACTCTTCTTCTGATACGGCACTTCAATACGCTTAACAATGTATCCGGTCTTTTTAGTGGCTTCAGTATAAGCGTTACTTGCCAATACCTGAGCTTGAGTCGCAAGGCGATCATTTTTCAAATGTGGGTAGCCTGCGATACTAAAACAGAGTGACGCATTAAATAGCTCATCTGCCGCCATTTCGCCCTTTAGCTCGGCAGAACGCTTCTGGTGTAGCATCCCCAATTTCGTCCATTCGTATGTCCAGTTACCACTGTGATACCCCATCACAGTGTCGAGCCACTCATCATGAGTACGTGAATGTTTCGAAGCCGCAATTTTAGCGAGGACAGATTCTATTTCGATAGGATCTAAGCCCTGCCACGCCCACTGCATTCTGCGTAAGTTTCGATACCACTTGTAACCATCTTTCAACTGTTTCTCTTCAAGAAACTTCTCGCTTGTTGGCATGTATTGGGTCAACGCAGAAGTCTCTTTCGCTTGCTTATGGTTAGCGAATAAGGTTTCTGAGAGGTTCTTACTGACTTCCTCGGACATTAGTACAACCTAATTAAAATCATTTTCTAAATAGTAATAAAAAAAATGACCCAATAAAGGGTCATTCATCAATTATTTGCTGAGATATCAATCTAGCGACTACTTTTGCTTACGATTGATTGGCTCTACGTACTGAATTGACATATCCCAAGGTTGCTCAATCCATGTGTCTTGAGCGATATCGACAACGTAGTCATCCAGCAGTTCAACACCCGCTGGCTTAGCACATACTGCGATCAGCTTGGCTTTTGGATACATTTCACGAAGTTTACGTGCCGTGTCACCGCTATCGACAAGATCTTCAACAATAAGGAAGCCTTCACCATCGCCTTGAGGTGCTTTAACAACCGTCATATCACGCTGGTGATCATGGTCGTAGCTAGAAATACAGATAGTATCAACATGACGAATACCCAGCTCACGAGCTAGGATTGCGCCAGGAACAAGACCACCACGGCTCACTGCCCAAATTCCTTTCCACTGCTCTGCTGGCATCTGTTTTTCAGCAAGTTCGCGACAGAACGTGTGCATTTGGTCCCAAGTGATGATGAATTTTTTACTCATTGTAATAACCTAATAATTTTTAAAATCTGCATCCCAGCAACGCGTCAAGAATCTCAGGACGATTGCACCAGACATATCTGGGGAAAAGCTACGCAAACGATTATTTTAACGGATGCGACATACAATACCAATGGGGAATTTGTCTCTACTACAAAAATAATCGCCATAACAGAGCAACTGTTATGGCGAAAAATAGCGTATTTGAGGTTAACTAGCGAACGAAATCACTGAGTTAGCGCTTAAGCGACTAGGTATTTAATAATGAATACCGCAGAAAGAACCCAAACACTCATAGAAACATCACGACCTTTGCCACTTAGCAGTTTGATCGCTGCGTAAGAGATAAAGCCAAGAGCAATACCTTCAGCAATTGAATAAGTCAGTGGCATAAGAAGACAGGTCACAACAACCGGAGCCGCTTCTGTTAGGTCACGCCAGTCAACGCTCACTAGACCTGACATCATTAGAATCGCAACGTAGAACAGAGCTCCAGCCGTTGCGTAGGCAGGGATCATACCAGCCAATGGTGAGAAGAATAGCGCCAGTAGGAACAGCACACCAACAACCACAGCAGTAAGACCAGTACGGCCACCAGCCGCCACACCTGCTGTTGATTCAACGTACGAAGTCGTGCTTGAAGTACCGATCATTGCACCAACAGACGTAGCCGTTGAGTCAGCCAAAAGCGCTTTGCTCAAACGTGGAAGCTTGCCATCTTCTTTAATAAGGTTTGCTTTGCTTGCAACGCCAACAAGTGTTCCCGCGGTATCGAATAGGTCAACGAAAAGGAACGCGAATACAACTGAAATCATGCCCACTTCAAAGACATCAACGATATTCATCTGCATAAATGTTGGTGCAACACTTGGTGGCATAGACATGAAGCCGCCCCACTGAACATCACCCACGATTAGACCCAATGCAGTGATAATAAGAATCGCGATCATAACCGCGCCGCGCACACCGCGGTACACCAAACCAATGGTCAGGAAAAAGCCCAGTGCAGCAAGAGCTGGTTGTAAACCTGTAATATGTCCTAGGCCAACAAGTGTTGCTGGGTTATCAACAACGATACCTGAATTTTGTAGACCGATGAAAGCCAAGAAGAGACCGATACCCGCAGAGATACCAGTACGCAGTGACATTGGGATTGAGTTGATAATCCATTCACGGATCTTAAATACGCTCAACGCCATGAAAATCAGACCCGATACAAATACCGCGCCTAAAGCAACTTGCCACGAATGGCCCATGCCTAACACTACGCCATAGGTGAAGAAGGCATTCAAGCCCATGCCCGGAGCTAGTGCGATTGGGTAGTTAGCGACAAAACCCATGATGAAACAGCCGATCGCTGCTGCAAGACAGGTTGCTACGAACACAGCACCTTTGTCCATACCTGCATCTGCAAGCATTGCTGGGTTGACAAAAATGATGTAGGCCATCGTCAGGAAAGTAGTAATACCAGCGATGATCTCAGTTTTAACGTTGGTGCCGTTTTCACTGAGCTTGAACAGTTTTTCGAACATGATCGAATCCTAAAAGGGTAAAAAGTAAACGGTTGCGTAATCGATTGGCTCGAATTATAAAGTCATCAAATAGTAAATTCCAGATAGAATTATGACTCTAATCAATATTTCTAACTGTAAAACGACATTTCAAACAAACAACAATGAGAGGCAAACGTGTTTTCTTGTTTTATTTCAGTCAATAAACATCATTGAGTAGAGAGTTTTCAAAAGACATTTTTTTACTCAAACGGAAAACTCTTCTTAGGAAACTCACGCGAAAAAGCAAACAAATATGTGCCTAAATGCGTAATAAGTAGGTAGATAGGTCGATACACCTAAATCAAGAAATATGTTGAGTAGAGGAAAAGGATAGATAAAAAAACGCCACTCAGATTGAGTGGCGGTTGAATCATGTCAGCTATATAGGAGCCGTAAAAAATTCCAATAATAGGGGTGAACAAACTGTTCGAGAGTGACAAGCTTAGGGTTAGTAACCGAAGCTTGTTGGGTAAGTAAAGCTGCCTGTGTAAACAGAGCTGTTTAGCCAGAACGCTGCACTTGGTAAACCTTTCATAACTATCACCTTCTAAATCAATTAAAACAGATTACAAATATTGATTTCTCGGTTCCTTGGAGGCGACAAATCGGACTCATCCTTTGAGCATTTCTTTCTTCGCTTGGGAAGTTGGTTACAAATATACCTCAAAGAAATTTAATTACAAGCATTAAAGTGATTAAAGTCACAAAAAATTTAAAACTTGATAAGGATCATTATAATTTCGTAATTAAATTACAGAATTATCAACTTGATGTTGTATTTTCCTACATTTCATACGAATCTAGCCACATACCGTAGTAGAGACAATTCCGCATTCTGTGATAGCCACAAGATAATTCAGCTGCGGTTTCACTACACCCGCGACTCTGGGAGTGATATTCTGTGCCTCTACTTAATAGGCCAGATGCAGATTAATTCTCTACATTATTAAGATTACAAATCATATGATCTGGCATTATTCTTAAAAAGGAGTCATCCGTGTCTGAATTCCATTCTGAAATCAGCAACTTATCACCTGCTCCACTTTGGCAGTTTTTCGATAAGATCTGTTCTATTCCTCACCCTTCAAAGCATGAAGAAGCCCTTGCACAGTACATTGTTAACTGGGCAACAGAGCAAGGCCTAGATGTTCGTCGTGATCCAACAGGTAACGTGTTCATTAAAAAGCCCGCGACACCAGGCATGGAAAACAAGAAAGGTGTTGTTCTCCAAGCGCACATCGATATGGTGCCGCAGAAGAACGAAGACACAGATCATGATTTCGCAAAAGATGCTATCCAACCTTATATAGATGGGGAATGGGTTACCGCAAAAGGTACGACACTAGGTGCTGACAACGGCATTGGTATGGCTTCTTGTTTAGCGGTGCTTGCTTCAACAGAGATCAAACATGGTCCAATCGAAGTTCTGCTTACTATTGATGAAGAAGCAGGAATGACTGGCGCATTTGGTTTGGAAGCGGGTTGGTTGGAAGGCGATATTCTTCTAAACACAGACTCTGAACAAGAAGGTGAAGTCTACATGGGTTGTGCGGGCGGCATCGATGGTGAAATGACGTTCAATATTACTCGTGAAGCTATTCCTGCTGGTCTTGTTACTCGCCAGCTGATCCTCAAAGGACTTAAAGGCGGTCACTCTGGTTGTGATATCCACACAGGTCGCGGGAACGCCAACAAATTACTTGCTCGATTCTTAGCGGGTCATGCTCAAGAGTTAGATCTTCGCCTAATTGAGTTCCGTGGTGGTAGCTTACGTAATGCGATCCCTCGTGAAGCATTTGTTACCGTCGCAATTCCAGCGGAAAACGAAGCTAAACTGGCTGAACTGTTTGACTTCTATACCAACTTGATAAAAACCGAACTGGGTAAAGTTGAAACTGACATTGTCTCATTTAATCAAGCAATCGAAACTCAGTCAGAAGTGCTTTCCATTGCTGACCAACAACGTTTTATTGCGGCATTGAACGCTTGCCCGAATGGCGTCATTCGTATGAGTGATGAGATAGAAGGCGTTGTTGAAACGTCGCTAAACGTTGGTGTTGTAACGACTGAACAAGATCACATCAACGTACTATGCCTAGTACGATCGCTGATCGATTCTGGTCGCCAACAAGTTGAAGGTATGTTGACTTCTGTTGCTGACCTCGCTGGTGCAAATATCGAGTTTTCTGGTGCATATCCAGGTTGGAAACCAGATGCTGACTCAGAGATCATGGCTATCTTCCGCGATATGTATGAAGGTATCTACGGACACAAGCCTAACATCATGGTCATTCACGCAGGTCTTGAGTGTGGTTTATTCAAAGAACCTTACCCTAATATGGATATGGTTTCTTTTGGCCCAACCATTAAGTTCCCACACTCTCCAGATGAGAAGGTTAAGATCGATACTGTCGCTCTATTCTGGGACCAAATGGTGGCATTATTAGAAGCAATTCCTAATAAATAATATTCACTGTTCCATTAGTAAAAGTAATTCAAAAAGCCAGCTCACATTAGCTGGCTTTTTTTGTTTTATATACTACTGTTTAATAAGTATAATTTGTTGTGACGGCAATTTTAATTCGTTAGTCACACCATGGCATGGTTGCTACAGTCGCCGTCCTTGAAGCGCCTTAGGGTAAATTCTCATACCCTCTTCAAGCCATATAATCGGTAGTCAACCGCGTTATGTCGGGGATGCTCACTTCATTAGAGTGTCTTAAATTCTCTCTAAATATATTGTTACTGCGATGAAAGAAAAACTATTAGTAGGTTGGCGAGAAACCCTCAGCCTGCCGGGTTTAGGTATTGAAGAAATTAATGCAAAAATTGATACCGGAGCCAGGACCTCATGCTTACACGCATTCAAAGTAGAGAGCTTTAAAAAGGACGAAGCTCTTTGGGTTAGATTCTGGATACACCCAATGCAACATAACACGGACTTCGAAACTGTATGTGAAGCGAAAGTTATTGATGAACGTATAGTTCGTGATTCGGGCGGACATGAAGAGTCACGCTATGTTATCGAATCAGAAATAAAACTTGGCGGAAAAAGTTGGCCAATAGAAATTACTTTAACTAATCGCGAAAATATGGCTTTTCGCATGTTATTAGGTCGAACAGCAATGCATAATCGTATCATCGTCGACCCTGTAGAATCGTTTTTAGTCCCTTTCGAGGAAAACAAATAATGAAAATTGGTATTCTGTCTCGCAACTCGACTCTTTACTCAACGAAGCGTCTAATTGAAGCGGCAAAAATCCGTGGTCACGAAGTAAAAGTGATTGATGCGCTACGTTGTTATATGAATATCAACTCAGACAAACCAGAAATTCACTTTAAAGGTGAAGAGCTATCTGGCTTTGATGCTATTGTTCCTCGAATTGGTGCTTCGGTTACATTTTATGGCACTGCGGTATTACGTCAGTTTGAGATGATGGGCGTATATCCAGTTAACGAATCGGTCGCAATCACTCGCTCGCGTGACAAATTGCGTTCGATGCAGCTATTATCACGTAAAGGCATTGGTATGCCTATTACTGGCTTTGCAAGCAAACCTGACGATGTAAAAGACCTTTTAGACATGGTTGGTGGTGCTCCAGTAGTGATAAAACTACTTGAAGGTACTCAAGGTATTGGTGTTGTTTTAGCTGAAACTCGTAAAGCGGCGGAAAGTGTTATTGAAGCCTTTATGGGTCTTAAAGCGAACATCATGGTGCAAGAGTACATTAAAGAAGCTGGCGGTGCTGACATTCGCTGTTTCGTCATTGGCGATAAAGTGATTGCGTCTATGAAACGTCAAGGTGCAGAGGGTGAATTCCGCTCCAACCTACATCGTGGTGGTAGCGCATCATTAGTAAAAATCACCCCAACTGAACGCCGTACAGCAGTTGCAGCCGCTAAAATTATGGGTCTAAATGTGGCCGGTGTGGATCTATTAAGATCAGACCGCGGTCCATTAGTCATGGAAGTAAACTCATCTCCAGGTCTTGAAGGTATTGAGACCGCAACTGGTAAAGACATTGCTGGAATGATTGTCGAATTCATAGAGAAAAATGCGGCAAGTAAAAGGACTAAAACTCGTGGCAAAGGCTAAAAGAAATAGCATTTTTGAATTTCTCGGTGAGTCTATCTCACCGGGAGAACGTAAGGTCATAGAGTTAGATGCAGCAAGACTTTATACCCATTCGCCACTATCCATTCCGGTTGAGGTCATCAACGGCAAGCTAGCAGGACCAGTCCTCATGGTTAATGCGGCGATCCACGGTGATGAACTCAACGGAGTTGAAATCGTAAGACAACTGATTAACACCATTGACGTTAACAAGCTAAAAGGAACACTCATTGCTGTACCTATAGTTAACGTTTTTGGTTTTATTCACAAATCACGCTATTTACCTGATAGACGAGATTTAAATCGCTGCTTCCCTGGTAGTGAAAAAGGTTCACTAGCATCACGTATGGCATACACATTTTTCTCTCAGGTAGCCAAACGTTGTGACTACATACTTGACCTCCACACGGGTGCCATCCACCGAACCAACCTACCTCAACTGCGTGCCGACTTGAGCAATCCTGAAACACTTCGTATTGCTCAGGCATTTGCGACTCCAGTGATCATTGATGCTCCTCTGCGAGATGGCTCTTTACGCAGTGAAGCTGAACGTCTGGGTATCCCTGTTCTTACCTATGAAGCAGGCGAAGCATTACGCTTTGAGCCAATCTGTATCAGTGCTGGATTTATTGGAGTTCAGCGAGTAATGCAGGCTATCGGTATGCTACGCTCAAGTCGCAAAAAACTGCCAACACACGTTATTGCTAAGTCTACCAGTTGGCTGCGTGCGGAAAGTGACGGTATTCTTCGCACTGTGGTGACTCTGGGTGAGAAAGTCGAAAAAGGGCAAGTATTGGCATACATCAGTGCTCCACTAGGACACAGTGAAATCGAACTTATCGCCCGCAAAGGCGGTATTGTTATCGGTCAACAAACACTGCCACTGGTCAACGAGGGTGATGCAATATTCAACCTAGCCTACTTTGAACAAGATGACGAAGAAGTAGAACAGGTGGTAGAGGAATTCATTGAGAAAGTGAATGATCTGGATGTTGACCCACTCACAACAGGTCAAATTACGTCTTCATAAGCGTTATTTAGGTATCTCAACTTGTTGCAAATACTGACGTTGAGATACCTTTATCCACTGACATTCAAGTGGGTTTCACTATCAACGTTAAACACTCTGAGCACATCTAAAAGACGAGCGGCCTTTCTTTAACACAAAGTGCCGTTACCTTGTGCCAATCATTTTCATCCACGAGCCTCTTCAGGTGTGACGACAATGATGATTGATAGCGTAACCCGGGGGACTTCGAATAATCGGCTAACCAATACGAACCTAATTGAGGCCAACCATAATCAAGGTAGGGACCATATGGATAGGTTATCCCTGAATTAATATAAGCGCGCAACGCAATGTGCTCTTTCCAATTTGGCAGTCGGTAACCGATCCCTTCACAATAGCGCTCTGCACTTTGAAAAGTGAACCAAGGTAGAATCGCATTAATGATGCCGGAAGGATATCCCATAGTTTGAGTTGAATTATAATCGCCAATTCGCTGATGAATTGGAGGGCATTTAAATGTAAGCTCCTTACGCTGTTCAGGTAAAAGCACAACAATCTCTGAGATCCCACACTCTACTGGGTAGTTAGTGATATCCGCGTCATAAACATAAATTTCAATCTGATCCTGATATCCCTGGTATTCTACGATCACATCGGCTAACCCCTCCGCGACAGCTAGCACTCCTCCTTTATACATAGGATTAAGCATAACCACAGAGTTATCGCTAACAGACCAGTTCGCGATATCGGTGACATCTTCGACCTGACCGTTATTATACTCAGCACTCGCGTAAAAATTGCGCCCCCCTCCCGTATTCATATTGGGTGAGTACGCTATTTCAATCGACGTTGCGAGTGCGATTAACTTAACGCCTACCACCTTTTCGTCCTCAACCCGAACATTGAGCGTATTCGACACTAAGCCAGAATATTTTGCCGTAATATCGACACTTCCGCGTTGTATAAAGATCAATGCCTGATAGCTCTTGTCATAAAATGCGATGCTAGGATCACTCACATTCCATTCAATTAACCTCGCATCGATCGGAAAGCGATCCCCCTGATGATCAATGAAGTCTACCTGTGGTTCAATAATACTGCCCACGGCTGGATTACTCTGTAAGCGGACAGATATTTCAGATTTACCCACTAGGGTTTTTCCACTATCAAATAATCTGTCCCCTCCTCCTTTGCAGCCAAAGAGTAGCAGGCAAGTAAATAGTAATGAAAAAAGCTCTTGAGGGCGCATAACATCAATCTCGCGCTAGTTTGAAAACTTTCAACTTTACCCTCCGCTCTTGCTCTATATTCTTATTTGGATAGGAATCGCTAAGCGGATGGTGATCAGACATATTGATAACGTCTATTTTAGAGTTGGGATATCTGGACTTCAGGATACGTTCAATGTTTCTTGCTCGCTCAATGGAAGTAATAATCCGCTCACTGTCAGCCCGATAGCCGAAAACGACGAAGTAATCTCCATCATCGAACTCGTAAAGTGCTTGTGCATTGGAGAGCTCACTCGAATTATCGGTGAAATAGATGGTGATGGTTTGCTCCTCGGCATAACTAGCCGGAGAGTCAATAACCGAAGGAGAGTGTGATGCATCAACATATTCTGGCGAACTCGCGAACCCCGTATTTATCTGGATGCCGGCAACAAGTAAGTCCGAACTTGATTTGTAATAGTTTGGATAGAAATCAATCTTAAATGCGATGCCAAGATCGAATCCATCTATACTTTTTTCAATGATAAAGGATTGAATGATGCTCTCGCCAAAGTAAGAATCATATTTGTCGTCACGCCACATTGAAAGTCCTAGACCGAGCTTTAAATTGAGTGACTGACTCAAACTGATATTGTAATAGGGGACGATACCCAAGGATCTGATGGTTATCTTGTTGGTTTCAGAAGATGAATAGTTATACGCAACCAACGCTTCAAAGTTAGAAAAATTAGCTCGGATCGAATATGGATTAAAGTCAAACTCTGAAAATAGTTCATAACTTAATGCCGTCCGCTCACAGGTGTACTCTTTGGTATTGCAAATATTTTCACTAAACAAACCACCCACTCCCAAACCGAATTTGACATCATTGTTAGAAAATCCGTAGCTATTAATTGAAAAAAATGCAAAGAGATATAATAACTTATTTGTCATTACAATATCCCCATATGCCATTTTTGATAGTGCTAAATTTGATAGATTTAAGTTTAATTACAACAAAACCACCCACAAACTAACAAACAAAAATTCCGATTACACGACATTGACATTTAAGGTAATAAAATTATTGATTAGCCTTCCATAATAAACTTATATTCTTTATTAACCTAAACACCCTTCTACATTGTAATTACTTCAATAAAAATCACATGGAGTATTAACAATGTTCATTATAAATAAATTGAACAGTAAATTTGTCATTTGGGCTTTATCCATTCTGTTCATTCCTCCTTCCGTCTATGCATCAATTCAAATAGAAAGCTATTTGGGTTCTTTAGAAACGACGCCAATAGATGTGCCAATAATTGCTAGGGATAATGACGAACCTTTAAGTAGATATACTCACGACGGTGAACTGAAAAGGTACATATGGTTAGATAATGAAAATCAATTCCTATCAGAAAATCTATTTTTTATTCCTAGGAAAGAACGAGTAGGCAAAGAGGTGCGCCTATGTGAAGCAAAGAATAGATCCATGGACTGTTCCAATCAGCTAACGGTGACAGACCCTAGTCTTAATAACCGCTCATACAGCAGATCGACGTCACTCAGCTCATTGTGGCAATACCAAAACACCTTTGAGAGCAACATTATCTATAGCTACGGAGTGGAATGGGATGTTAAAACATCCTTTCACTTTACAGGTTCAGCACACACAATTAGCGGCCCCATGCCATGGTCTGTCGGTGTAAGAGTAATCGACGTTGCGACTGGCTCAGATCTGGTTTTTATCCCACCTACGTATCCAAATCCAGGAACGTACTCAGACTTTGAGGCCACTTTTTCTATCAACGCAAACCTCGGAGACGCCACAATGATAAGGTTATGCTCGGTGATTTTTGCCATAGAAACTGTTCCCCCTCTTGTTATCGATGACGAAAAATGTGTCGAGAAAATGGTACGCGATAGCGACATTGAATCTGAGAACAGCATCTATTTTTATCCTCCTTCAGTTGCACAATACCAAGCTTTGTTTAATGAGGTTCTATTCAAAAACACGACGAGTGTTGTGCATGGTAACAAAATTAAACAATACATCCTTGGCCCTAGAATCTACGGTAATAACAATAATTTACTCGTTAAATATTGCGATGCAATTGGCGAGGGCGTGAGACCATTAAACGAAGAAGAGCTAACACGTTTTCTCGAGTCTGATACTTTCGACTCAACATGGCCGAAAAATACAGGATATTGGACCGATGAGAATGACGACACACCACCTTGGTCAGCAACAATTCTCAATGGAGCTGGAGTGGTTGGCGGCATCATGCCAGACAATAACGTTCAACTTAGCCCTGCGCCAAATTCTTACTATCGCGGGTTCTATATTTGCATCAGACAATAGCCATAAAATATAAGTTAGTGGAAGGCAATCAACACCACTAACTTATATCCAAAACCAGAAATACACTTTAACTCCCCCGCATAAAAACATTATTAACATCCTCATATATTAAAAAGCGCAAAATATGTGGCTCACATAAAACAAGAACACCAAAGACAAAAATGACAAACAAAACAATAAGAAAGCACTCATTCGTCATAACTCTAATTTAGCAATAATAATATTGACATCCATTCACATTAGAAAACAAACAAAAAAATAGTAATAAAAAATCGCTAAAAAACCCGCTAAGTTAAAAATCAACAAGCTATCACTAAATAAGTAAAAATTGATACTAGGAGGTGTACACAATCAAAACCAGTCAGTTGACAAATTAATTAATATAAACAAAGGAAATCTATTCATGAAATCAGGAAATAAATATAAGCAGTACACAGGCTTGATATTGGCTCTTGCGTTCAGTTCATCTGCATCTGCAATTGATATTCAAAGCTACTCTGGCTCATCTACTGCAACTCCAGCGGGCACCCCTATTTTTGCTAACGGAAATGATGGACAACCGCTACAAAAGTACAACCCAGATAGTTCAGTCAATCACTATGTCTGGGTAGATAAACTGAACAATGTTCTTTCACAAAGTTTAATCTTTACACCTAAAAGCACTCATATTGGCAGTGAAGTTAAATTGTGCCAGGTAAAAAACGAACAGATGGATTGCTCAAACGAATTGGAAGTCATCAATTCAACAATGATATCGTCTGGCAATGATCGTAATCGAGCACTTCGCTCAATTACTCCTTTTGAAAGTGTTTGGAACTATAGCAGCCAATTTGATGATGACATTCTGCTGATCTCAACAACATCATTCAGTACAACCACCCACTTTACTTATAGTGGACAGCAAACCAGTGGCCCTCTTCCAATTGGTTTAGTACCTCGTATTACCGATCAAGATGGAAATGCACTCGTTTCATTGCATGTTCCAATGGCCCCTACCTATTCAGATTTTGATTTTACCTTCATCGCCAATGTCAACCTTGGCGCTGATACTCAAATCGTTAACTTCTGTCCCGATCTATTAGTGACCGACACGTTCCCACCAACACTAAGTTCGGATAGCAAATGTATCTCAAAACTACTCAGAGATGGTGACATTGAAAACAACAATTCGACCTATTTTTATCCGCCATCGCCCGCTCAATTTGACGCACTCTTCCCTAATGTCAACTTTACTCAGACCGAAACTGTAACGTTTAATGGCGAGTCTAAAAACTTTGTTTCCGCTCCGCGTATCAATGACTTAGGGGTTGACTTACTCGAAAGCTACTGTAGCGCCATCAGTGAGAACATCGTTCCTCTCGATCAAAATGAAATGGAAATTTTTGCCAACTCAAGTGATTTTGTCCCAGGTAATTTCTGGCCTGTCACTACCGGGTATTGGACGAATCAGAATGACAGTACTCATCCTTGGGCCGCATTAATCCCTGGCGGAATGGGGGTGGTAGGCGGTCTTACATTGCCAAGTGGTACCCCTGAGTTTGCTTCAGGTTCGAACTCTTACTACCGTGGTTTCTATGTCTGTAAGAAGCTTTAAGTTTAATAAGCTAATCTAGCTTGTAGGTAAGTTGTTTTTATGCAACTTACCTACTCTCTCCACTCAATTCCCACTCCCTATCACTGAGAATATTTGTAATATCTTCCTTAGAAAGGGGAATTTACCCTACGCAACCCAACCAATTATCTTATTAAAAAAGAGAATAAACACTATATATAACAAGAAATGAACCTATAGAAATTAAATTACTTATCAAAAATGACAATTAATTAATTGATCCCCATTCATATTAGAAACTAAAAATATCATCAATCTAAAAAAGCACTAATTAATAAATTAAATACTGAATAAAATAACCAACCATTAATTAAGTGAATGAGAATTATAAAATTGGCATTAGAACCAATAACCATCCTCTTCGTCAGTTTACGAAATAACAATTAAGATTAAAGGACAACTATGGACATAATAAAACATAGAGAGATAGCAGGCGTAATATTGGCATTAGCTGTTAGCTCTTCTGCATTTGCGATCGATATCGAAAGCTACTCAGGATCATCGAGTGTCACCCCAGCTGGCGTGCCCATTTTTGCAAGTGGAAGTGATAATAAACCACTACAAAAATACAATCTAAACGGCTCAGTCAATAACTATGTATGGCTTGATCAACGCAATAAAGTTCTGTCACATAGTTTAATTTATTCGCCAAGAAACAATCTCATCGGTAAACGAGTGAAGCTTTGTAAGGTGAGCAGTAATCGAATGGACTGCTCAAACTCACTGCGTGTAACCAGTGCCAATGCTGCAACTCAGAGCCCAAGAAGTGCTATGACTAGAGGCGCTCGTATGATCGCCCCTTTTAATGCCTTCTGGAACTACAGCAGCCAGTTTAGTGATGAAATTTTACTCACATCGTCAAACACAGTGAATACAGTGACTAACTTTACCTATACTGGGGCGGGTAATTCAGGCCCACTTCCAACGGGCTTGGTTCCACGTATTACCGACCAAGATGGTGTAGCACTCGTTTCGCTGCACGTACCGATCAATGAAGGGTATTCAGACTTTACAATCACCAATAGCGCTCAAGTAAACCTTGGAGCAGGGACACAAGTCATCAATTTTTGTCCAGATCTACTAGTCACTGATACCTTCCCTCCGGTCATTACCGATGATAGTAAGTGTGTGTCTCGTATGCTTAGAGATGGCGACCTAGAAACCGCCAACTCAACATACTTTTACCCGCCATCACCCGCCCAGTTTAATGCGCTTTTCCCAAACGTCAGCTTTAAACAAACAGAGACGGTAACATCGGGGAGCCAAACTAAAACGTTCGTATCAGGCCCACGTATTGATAACTCAGGCAACAACCTACTTGAGCAGTACTGTCGCTCTATCGGCAACAACATTGTGCCGCTTGATCAAAATGAAATGGAAGTATTTGCCAACTCAAGTGAGTTCACTCCTGGTAACTTCTGGCCTACCACCACTGGCTACTGGACAAATGTCGATGATACGGCTCATCCATGGTCATTCATACCTGGCGGTATGGGGGTTGTCGGCGGTTTAACGTTACCAAGCGGAAACACCGAATTCTCATCAGGAGCAAACTCATACTATCGCGGCTACTTTGTGTGTAAGAAAGCGTAATTAGCTCCAGTTAAATGGAATTGCGAACACCCCCAAGTAGGCAAGCGAAGTCATTGATTAGCTTGCCTGCTTCTCAAATACAGCCTTATCAGGGTACGAATCAATGAAAACGTTTATATTTACTATCTTTATTAGTCTCTTTTCCTATTCAGTATTTGCTGACGAAGTGACAATAAACAGCCACAGCAATAACATGCTTACTGGTTTAGTAAACAATGATATTGCGACCAACTTTGACCCAAACTCTCAGTTTCGAAACATCTATTGGCAGCTACGTTCGGGAGCAATTGTCTCCAACAAACCCTATTTTTTAAGCAATAAGCCCCGCTCTATCTCTGTCAGATTCTGCGTCCAAAATACCAACCAAGTGGCTCAGTGTTCTGGCTATGTTCAAGTTCGCAAACAGAGAGCCAGTCGAAGCATCCAACTAAATTCAGGGAATATTACCCACGATGTTAACGGCGGAGAGAACCTTAATGTCGGCGATACATTCTGGTCCACAAGTGTCTTTAACGTTTTACAAGGCCAATTTTCGTTCCTGTACCATCAAGTTGAAGATCAAGATGGCAACGTATTAAGTGCCAGTTTCACTGAAAATTCAGTAAGCACCTTAAGTAATATCACTCTGCCTACAAATACAGTATCCGTCCGTGCCTGCTCGATAGGTGGTTTTACCCATGGCTTCCCTACCTCCATCTCTAACTGCTCTCAACCTATCGATGTTATCGATGCCAATGCTGAGCCTGTTTACGAAACGAATAGCCGAATGTTTTATACCCATTGGGGGCCATTCAACAGTCGACAGGAAGGAAGGGATGCCTGCAGTAACTCTACTTACGCTAATTACTCCGATTGGCGTTTAGTCAGATCTCACGAGCGCCCAATGACAGTCCCCTTAAATCTCGTCCGAGAGGCACCTTACAATCTCAAATATACGGGGGAATATGAAGCGGGGGTGGGTATGGCTGAAGACACATTCTTCTACTGGACTTACGCGACCACAGGCCAAATTGTCGAACACAAATTCATCTGGTCACCACAGCAAATCACATATGGCACAGCGATTTGCACGCGTCTTAAATAGTCATTGGTATTTGAAGTCGGCAAGTTATTTTCATATGACTTAGCTGCCCACTACTTTACTCCCACAATAAGAGAAAAATAATGAAGCAGTTCATCCTAGTACTATTTATTAGTGTTTGTTCTAGCTGGGTACACGCCAGCGAAGTAACGATACAAAATAGACAAAACATCATGCTTACAGGCATGATCGACCAAGAAATTGCCACCAACTTTGATTCATATTCAACCTTTCGATCTATCTACTGGCAGACACGTTCCGGCTCTATCGTATCGAGTAAGCCTTACTATATCGCCAACAATGCACTCTTATCTTCCGTCAGATTTTGTGTGCGTAAAGGCAACCAAGCCGCTAAGTGCTCCGGCTATTACAGACCTGCTAATCAGGTAAATAGTAGAAGCATTCAGGCTAACTCAGGGAATGTTACCGACACCATCAACGGTGGAGAGAACCTAAACGTAGGCGATACATTCTGGGCAACAAGTGAGTTTACTATTTTACAAGGCGAGTTTTCGTTCCTGTACCATCAAGTTGAAGACCAAGACGGTAACGTTTTAAGCGCCAATTTCTCTGATAGTTTAGTGAGCACCCTAAATGGTATTTCTCTGCCCACTGGCACAAATTCTGTGCGCTCTTGCTCGATAGGCGGTTTTGCCTATGGCTTCCCAACATATGTCTCAAACTGTTCTCAGTCCGTAGCGGTTATATACGGGCCAACTCAGCCTGTTTATGAGACGTATAGCCACATGTACTACACACAATGGGGGCCATTCTACAACCGTCAGGAAGGAAGGAATGCATGTTTCAATTCAACCTACGCAGGTTACTCCGACTGGCGACTCGTCAGATCGAATGAACGCCCGATGACGAGGCCACTAAGACGTGTAAGAGAAGCGCCATATAATCTCTACTACACCGGTTACTCCGAGGTAGGATATGGCATGGCTGATGACGTGTTTTTTAAATGGAAATACTGGTTTCCAGGAAAAATGATGGAAGTCCGCTTTGTTTGGTCATTGTTCCCAATCACCTATCAGACCGCCATTTGTATCAGAACGAAGTAACGGTGGCGTTACTCTCTAACGTAGCCCGCATTACGCGGGCTACGCTAGCAAATTGAGCTTTGCTTTAACCAAATGATGCCCATATCACGGTGGCAACGAGTACTGGACAAACGAACTTGACATAAATTGGCCATACTTTACCAAACCAGCTTTGAGTGAACTCAGGATACCCCTGTTCTAGCTCTTTAACTTTGCTATTTCGGCTCCACACCCAGCCACCAAACAGACAGAACAACAGCGCTGCGGCCGGTTGCAAGTATTGAGTCGCCACCGTTGCTACCGCCCCAAACATAGCGCCAAAATTGTAAACAATAACAATACTAAACAGAGCGATAAGCCCAGCCAAAACCCAGCTTGTTGTCTTACGTTTGGTATTGAAACGCTCACTAACCAACGCCACTGGACACTCCAGCATAGATATTGATGACGTCAAAGCCGCGATAGTCAACAGTAAGAAAAAGACAATGGCAAACAATTGGCCCAACAAACCTAAACTATCGAACATCAGAGGTAATACGGTGAAAACTAAGGTATCCGAACTCAATAACGACCCATCTTCCGCGTAAATATGCACACCTTTTTGCATCGCAACAAACATAGCAGGCATAACCACTAGACCGGCGATAAACGCCACTGCTGTATCAACTAAGGTGACATTCATCGCCATCTTTGGCAGATTTTCCTTCTTGCTCAAATAAGAGCCGTAAATAAGCATTGAACAACCACCAATCGTAAGCGAGAAAAAGCCCTGCCCCATCGCTGCCAAAATGAGTTTTCGATCCATTACCTTTTCAAAGTCAGGTATCAAATAGTGTTTTAACCCCTCAATCGCACCGCTTTGAGTCATGATATAGATAAATAGCAGACCAAATAGAACAAATAGTGCTGGCATCAAGCGAGTTGACCACTTTTCAATCCCCTGTTTCACACCGCCTTGAACGATCAATACGGTTAGAACATAGAATGCAATCGTGCCGAACAAATTACGCTCTACGCTAAATCCCTTAAACCAAGCGGTTGCCAGCTCAAACCCTAGAACGTCGGTGATGGCTCCCAGTAAAAAGCAAATTAGCCAGCCGCCTACAATGCTATAGAAAGCCAATACTGCACTTGGCACACTTAATCCGATCCAGCCTACCGTTGCCCCTACTTTTTTACCCAGAGGGTTACTAGTAAGTGAGCGCATACTATCTACTGGATTTGCCTGACCATATCGACCGATTGCCATTTCAACGACCAACATGGGAAATGCAACCACTAGAATCATCACTAAATAAACTAGCAGAAATGCACCACCGCCATTGCTGGCGGCTTGAGTAGGGAAGCCCCAAATATTCCCAAGACCTACCGCAGCGCCTGCCGCAGCAAGAATGAAACCGAGACGAGAACCAAAATGCTCACGTGTTTGTGTGTTATTTGTTTGAGCCATACAACCTATTCGCACCAATGAACTAGCTAACTAGTACACAAGTATAAAACACCAGTTAAAACTAAACAATCAACACACACAGGTAGTTTTCAGGATATCTGCAACAAATTAGCCCTAAATGTGCAAAAATCACACAATAATTCACCACTTCAACACTCAAGATACAAAAAAAGCGCCGTACAGGCGCTCTTTATTCAATACAATCGAAATTGTAAATCTGATTAGATGGTGAAGATTTGGTAATCCTTCAATTGCGGGATCTTATCGTGAAGTTGCTGTTCTTGCTCCGCCATTTGATCAAGAGAATCACAAAAATCTTCACTTTGCTGCTCAACTTCAGCCGCATGCTCGGCAAGACGTTTAGCAACTCTTTCTTTAAGCTCCGCCATTGAGTTGGCCATTTCAGTTAAATTAAGTCCACCTTCCGCCTTCATTTTCGCTGACATCGCATCAAAGGCACTCGTAATAAACTCTTCATTAAACAGTGCCTTGGCTTTTTCTAAGTCTTCAGCCCATGTTTCATTTAGCGATCCAAAGCTTTCGGCGGGTAAAACCAAATCACCATTCTTGTAGTATCGAGCTTCAATATCGGCATAAAACTGCTTCATAGCCTCTTTGACGCTATCAAACGCCTCTGGCGCGTCAAAGCTCTCTGCCACATCATCAACAATATCATTCGCGAGTGCTAAGCCATCTTGGGCGATTTGCTTCGCTCTAGGCAAATAGTCATTAATATTTTCTCGATATTGGGCAATAGCTTGTTTCTGGCTATCATCCAACTCAATTTTTTCACCATGAATCGTTAGGCCATTGTCTGCATCGACAACCGCGGTTTCACCACCAACTTGGTGAATTTCAATTCTCTCACCATTCAAGTGAATTTCGTTTTTTAAGTCAACTTTACACTGTGCAGCGTAAACTTGGCTGGAAAGTAATAAAGGTAATGTCAGTAATACTTTTTTCATTGTTACCTCTCGAGCAGTTATTGATGCCTACCATAGCAGAAATCGTTTGATGTTTGTCAGCTTATGGTTTCAATCTCGTAACAATGTTCTACACCGGCAACCTTGTAAGCCACTTCATCTCCCACTTTCTTTGACTTGAGAGTCTGGCCTAATGGCGAATCAAACGTTACTAATGTGACGCTCTCATCGTCGATTGACACTTTTAAACCACCTGCACATGGTGAGATAAAAAAGCGTTTGCTCTGATCGTCATCGTCCAGTAATGAAATCACACATCCGAGTGCCACTTTTTCTGGCTCGATAGGCAAAACAAGTTCTTTCATCACGCGAATTTCTTGTTCACATTCCTGTAAGCGCATTGCCTGACCATGAGCAAGATATGATGCCTCAAGGGCTAAAGTGTCATACTTATGCTCAGGAACCGTTTCTTCGTCCGTCGCCGATTCAATCGCCCTTTGAACTGAGCTTTGCGCGATTTGCCATTTTTGTTCTAGCAAATCCAGAATAATGCGTTTTAGTTCCAACTTATTCATACTAAAACCATGTTCCAATCATTTTAATGCCCTTAGAATAGAGCTCATTGCCCTTTAAAGATACTGGAATCAAGTATTATGTTTAGCCCCAACCACGAATTCGATCTTCAGCAGACACTCCTTCACACCTTTGGTTTCGAATCACTTCGTACAGGGCAGCAAGCGGTTATCGAAAAAGTGATGCAAGGGCAATCATGTGCAGCAATTTTTCCTACCGGTTCAGGCAAATCTCTCTGTTATCAACTTCCCGCTGTCGTCTTGCCTCATCTGACCTTGGTAGTTTCTCCTCTGCTCGCATTGATGAAGGATCAGCTCGCCTTCCTGAACAGTAAACAAATTCCTGCGGCATCCATTGACTCTAGCCAAACCCGTGAAGAGTCCTTACAGATCATGAATCAGGTAAAACAAGGACATACCAAGGTTTTGATGATTTCTGTCGAAAGGCTGAAGAATGAGCGCTTTAGGCAGTTTATTTCCCAAGTACCTATATCTTTGCTGGTCGTCGATGAGGCTCATTGTATCTCTGAGTGGGGCCACAATTTCCGTCCAGACTACCTCAAACTGCCGCACTATCTGAAAGAATTAAATATACCTCAAGTCCTATTGCTTACCGCGACAGCCACACAAACGGTTATCGAGGATATGCAGAGCAAGTTCTCCATTGAACCTGATGATGTTGTTGTCACTGGCTTTTATCGTCCTAATCTCGATATTTCTGTCTCACCATGCTTGGACGAAAACAAGCCTGAAGCGCTGCTGAGTTTAATTAAGTCAAACTCAAAACTGCCCACCATTGTCTATGTGACCCTGCAAAATACTGCCGAGCAGGTTGCCCGCTTACTGGCTGATAATGACCTTAACGTCAGTGCCTATCATGCAGGCATGGGCAATGAAACGCGTGAACAGATTCAAAATCAATTTATGCAGGGGCAGCTAGATTGTATTGTCGCGACAATCGCTTTTGGAATGGGAGTGGACAAATCTGATATTCGCCGAGTCATTCACTTCGATCTGCCCAAATCCATCGAAAACTATGCGCAAGAAATAGGTCGTGCAGGACGAGACGGGCACCCGTCCCAATGCGTATTACTCGCGAACAAAAATAGCATCAGCACCTTAGAGAACTTTATTTTTGGCGACACGCCTGAGACAAGCGAAATTGAGTTTGTCCTCAAACAAGCGATTGACTCATCTCCTCAATGGGAAGTCGTGCTCAGCAGACTCTCGACAGAAAGTAATATTCGCCAGCTTCCGTTGAAAACGTTATTAGTGTACATGGAGATGGAAGGTGTCATAGAGTCACAATACAGCTATTTCGCGGACTATCGTTTTAAGTTTCTCACCGATAAACAGAACATTGTGAATCATTTTGATCCACAACGTCGTGAGTTTATTACCGCTCTATTTAACTGTTCACCCCAAGCTCGTACTTGGTGTCAGGTCGATTTTGAGACCTTATGGCGAGAGTTCCAAGGTGATCGTTCAAGAGCCATAGCCGCACTCAACTACTTCAACGAGAAAGGCTGGATAGAGCTAGAAAGTAAACTGATGACTGAGGTCTATCGAGTTTCGTCAAAAGCCAGCACGACCGCGCAGCTCGCTGAGAAACTATCCTCTCTGTTTAAAAATAAAGAAACCAATGATGTGAATCGTATTCGAGAACTGCTGGATTTCTTTGAATCAAGTCAATGCCTTAGCGCAAGGTTGGCCAAGTATTTTGGCGATAAACACGCACCTTCCAATTGCAACCACTGTAGTGTTTGTCGTGGCGAAGTCGCACACTTACCCAAGTTAGTACAACGCGAAACTGATCAAGAACAAGTTCGTGAATGGCTGGCTCAATTGGATACCAAAGCTCGTGCGCCTTTGTCGCTCAATCTAAGAACAAAATTTCTTTGTGGGATCACCACACCTGTATTTACCAAGATCAAGGCACGCTCTTTAGCAGGATTTGGTCAACTTGAAGCCATCCCCTTCAGTGAGGTTAGGCAGAGGGTAGAAAGCCTAGATTAAAAAAAACTCAGTTGTTTACTCTGTTCCTCGGGTTTAAGCATCACGCTTAGACCCAGTAATCGGATTTCTCGGTCTTGTTGACGTTTAAGAATGTCATGCAATAGCTGTTTAAAATATTCTAACTCCAACTGCGAGTGAATATGTTCTATCGTCGTTAATTGAAAATCAGCAAATTTAACTTTAATCCCCTGCTTGATGATCGCCTTGTCTGGCGATGCTTTTTCTAGCCTTTGTTCTAATTCAGGAAACAACTTGTCTTCTATGACACGCCAACATTCATCGTATGAAAAAATGTTTTCGGCAAATGTACGCTCGACCCCAACCGATTTTCTTTCCCTTTCAACCACGACTTCACGATCATCAACACCATGACTCTTGTTCCACAACGAGGCTCCAAGCCGGCCGAACTTGAGTAGTAAATCGCGATAGTCACTGTTTTTGACGTCTTGCCCTACATACAACCCAGCTTGATGGAGTTTTTCCAGACTCACTTTGCCAACCCCCGGAATTTTCTCTAATGGCAAATTGTCTATCTCACTTTGAACTCTATCCGGAGGAATCACATACTGACCATTGGGCTTATTCATATCGGAAGCAATCTTGGCGAGAAACTTTACTGGCGCGATACCCGCTGATGCCGTTAGCTGTAGCTCATTCCAAATATCGCTACGAATAGCTTCAGCAATTAGGGTTGCCGAGCCTTTATGTAAAGGACAATCCGTCACATCGAGGTACGCTTCATCAAGAGACAGGGGCTCAATAAGCGCTGTGTAACGTGAAAAGATAGCGTGTATCTGTTTTGAAACCGCTTTGTAGACATGCATTCTTCCCGGTACGACAAGTAACTGTGGGCATAACTGCAATGCTCTAGAGGTTGGCATTGCACTGCGGATGCCGAACTTTCTCGCTTCATAATTGCAGGTACTTAACACACCACGTTGTTTTTCATGCCCCCCGACGGCGAGTGGCCGTCCACGATATGAAGGGTTATCACGCATTTCCACTGCCGCGTAAAAACAATCCATGTCTATATGTATGATTTTTCGCGTTTTCTTATCCACTTTCGACGACCGGAATAAACTGTACATATAAACAGTATAATAAATCACATATATATCTCAAAGTACAAATTGTCTGCAAATTTGTCCTGTTCGATACTCGCAAGTTTGTTGGATGCAGTTATTATTAATTCTATAGGTAATAAAAGAGGCACCGCTTTGAACAATAAAGTCTTGGTTGTAGAGGATAGTCGCGCTTACCAAAATTTCTTAAAACAGCAGCTCACTACTTTAGGCTGTCATGTCTGCTGTGCAGAATCTTTTGCACAGGCCGAAGAGCTATTGCAAAGGCACAAGGAGTTTCGCTTCGCTGTTCTCGATTACTGCCTACCCGATGCCCAAGATGGTGAGGTTATTGACCTTGTCCTCTCATACAAGCAAAAAGTTATCGTATTAACAGCGACCTTTAACGACCAAGCACGTGAACGATTTATTGCAAAGGGGGTGCTGGACTACATATTGAAAGACAGCATGGCATCCATCTCCTACCTACTTCCTCTAGCTAAACGGCTTATTAATAACAGCAAACACCATGCCCTCATCGTTGATGACTCAGCGACAGTCCGACGCCATGTGACACAGTTGCTCGAACATCAGTACATTCGCACTACGCAGGCGGAAAACGGTCAAGTCGCACTCGAAAAACTGCAAAGCTGTTCCGATATCACCTTTGTTATCACTGATCACGACATGCCGGTTAAAGATGGCATATCCATGACTCGCGAAATGCGCCAGATGTACGATAAGAACCAACTCGCCATCATAGGTCTATCTGGCAACGAATCGAAAACCCTTACCGCCCAGTTTCTAAAAGCGGGAGCAAATGACTTTCTCACCAAGCCATTTAATCAAGAAGAGTTTTACTGTCGGGTTCACCAGTTGCTTGATATGAAGGAAGCAACCGATGAGTTACACAAACTCGCTAATCAAGACGCTCTCACAGGGTTGTGGAATCGAAGATTTCTCTTTAGTCAGGCTTGCTCTGGTTGTCAGCTACGTAACATTGCAATGATTGATATCGACCTATTCAAACAGGTCAATGACAATTATGGTCATGACGGGGGCGATGCTGCTCTTAAAACAGTCGCAAATATCCTGAAGATATATTTTCCTGATGATGTTGTGGTGCGTTTTGGTGGGGAAGAGTTTTGTATTCAATCGTGCACGCCATACGATGATTTCATCAATCGAATTGAAAACATGAGACAACGTGTCGAGAAAACCCCCGTTAAGCATAATGGACGTATCATACTTGTTACCGTCAGCATAGGCATAAGTAATATCAGTGGGGACATTAATGACCAAATTAAGATCGCTGATGATCGCTTATATTTGGCGAAGAAGTTGGGACGTAACCGGACTATTTTCACCGACGAAATGTTAAAAAAAACACCAGTCGAGTGACTGGTGTTTGTATTTTGTATTAGCAGGACGGGACTAAGCGATGCGGTCTTTTTCCCATGCGGCTAGCTTTTCTTGACGGGCCGCTTCACGTGCTTCACGCTTCTTACGTGCATCACATGGTTCAGGACAATTACATACCTTTTCGATACCAACCGCACCTAAACCACCACAGCTACCTTTAACAACTTTCTTCTGAATGATATAGCCTATGGACATCGCTGCAATCACGGCCATAAACACACCAAATGTAATCAAAAATGTACTCATAATGACATGCTCGCTCGAGTTATTATTTATTCGTATAAGGCTTATATGCAGAAGAGGCTAGTTCTTTAAAACCCTCTTCCGTTTTGACGATCATAAGCACAGGAATGTTGTTTTCTTCAGCAATCTGCATGCCTTTCTCTTCGCCTAATACCATCAGTCCAGTCGCTAACCCATCCGCCGTCATAGACGATTGGTCAAGAACCGTTACCGATACAACCTTATGGCTAATCGGCTTACCCGTTTCTGGATTGATAATGTGTGAGTATCGAATTCCGTCATGCTCGAAGTAGTTACGGTAATCGCCGGATGTGGCAACCGCCATATCGCCTGGCTCAATAATTTCTTGAATCGCACGCTCTTCAACCGACGGTTTTTCAATAGCAATTCGCCACGCAACACCTTCACGGTTCAAGCCTTTTAGGCGCATTTCACCACCTACTTCAACCATATAGTTCTGAATGCCTTGCGACTGGATGTAGTCAGCAACGACATCAACACCCCAACCTTTTGCAATTGTAGACAAATCTACATACAAGTTAGGAATATCTTTCACTAAAGCATCACCATTCACACTCAGATGCTGGATGCCCGTCATTGCTTTACGCGCGGCGAGCTCTTCAGCTGTTGGAACAACCTCCGGTCTGCCTTCTGGGCCAAAACCCCATAGGTTGACGAGTGGACCAACAGTAACGTCCAATGCACCTAAAGTAAGACCGTTAAGTCGAATCGCTTCTTTCACCACTGTCGCTGTTTGAGGCGAAACGGCAAAGGCTTCAGCTGACTGACTCTGGTTGAAGCGACTTAACTCGGAGTCTTTACGGTAAGTCGACATTTGGTCGTTAACTTCTTCGAGTAGACGATCAACTTCTTTCTGAATCGCTTCAGGTGTAGGTTGCCCTTCAGCCGAAATATACTTGATATTGTATGTGGTGCCCATGGTTGGGCCACTGAGATGGATCTGCTCAACTGGTTTTTCACAACCAGCTAGTACTAACAGAGAAGCAAATGCAACAAGCCACTTTTTCACTTGTTAGACTCCTGTATATTGAGGAACGGGAATAGCGCATACGTTACTTTACAACGTATCGACTATTACCACTCTAAAACAACAATGGCTGACTCTGACGAGCCAGCCATAGATTTCAATCACTTAGGTAGATTAACCACCGAAGTCATCCAGTAGGATGTTTTCATCTTCCACACCTAGATCTTTCAGCATACCGATTACGGCTGCGTTCATCATAGGTGGACCACACATGTAGTATTCACAATCTTCAGGAGCTTCATGATCCCTTAGGTAGTTTTCGTACAATACGTTGTGGATGAAGCCTGTGTAACCATCCCAGTTATCTTCTGGCATTGGATCAGACAGAGCACAGTGCCATACGAAGTTGTCATTTTCTGCTTGTAGGCCATCGAAATCTTCTACGTAGAACATTTCACGCTTAGAACGCGCACCGTACCAGAACGACATCTTACGAGTAGACTTCAGACGCTTAAGTTGGTCGAAGATATGTGAACGCATTGGCGCCATACCCGCACCACCACCGATGAAGACCATCTCGTTGTCTGTATCTTTAGCAAAGAACTCACCAAATGGACCAGAAATAGTACACTTGTCGCCTTCTTTTAGAGACCAGATGAACGAAGACATGATACCTGGTGGTACATCAGGATTATTAGGCGGCGGCGTAGCGATACGCACGTTCAGCATAATAATACCTTCTTCTTCAGGGTAGTTAGCCATTGAGTAAGCACGGATTGTATCTTCACTTACCTTAGACTCGTAACGGAACAGGTTGAATTTGTCCCAATCTTCACGGTATTCCTCTGGAATATCGTAATCAGCGTATTTAATGTGGTGAGCAGGTGCTTCAATCTGGATGTAACCACCAGCACGGAAAGGTACTGATTCGCCATCTGGAATTTGCAGCTTAAGCTCTTTGATGAATGTCGCTTTGTTATCGTTAGAGATAACTGTACATTCCCACTTCTTAACACCGAAGATCTCTTCAGGTAGCTCGATGTCCATGTCAGTTTTCATTGCAACCTGACACGCTAGACGCTCACCTTCGCGCGCTTCACCTTTAGTAATATGGTCAAGCTCGGTTGGTAGAATGTCGCCACCGCCTGATTTAATTTTTACGCGACACTGACCACATGAGCCACCGCCACCACAAGCAGAAGATACGAATACACCAGCACCTGCTAGAGCACCCAGAAGCTTACCGCCTGGCTGAGTAACGATCGCCAAAGAAGGGTCATCGTTCACAGAAATTGTAATGTCACCTGTTGGTACAAGCTTAGACTTAGCGAAAAGAATCACTAGAACTAGAGCCAGTACGATCAGAGTAAACATCACGACACCAAGAATAATGTCCATTGACTATTCCTTAATTGTTGCGGTTTACCCGACTTACAGTTGAACACCAGAGAAAGACATAAAGCCTAACGCCATAAGACCTACAGTGATGAACGTGATACCTAGACCACGTAGACCAGGAGGTACGTCTGAATACTTCATTTTCTCACGGATACCTGCAAGCGCAACGATTGCTAGCATCCAGCCCACACCTGAACCAAAGCCGTAGACAACGGATTCAGCAAAGTTGTAGTCACGCTGTACCATGAAAGATACACCACCGAAGATCGCACAGTTTACTGTGATCAGCGGTAGGAAGATGCCTAGAGCGTTGTACAGAGGTGGGAAGAAACGGTCTAGAACCATCTCTAGGATCTGTACAAGTGCCGCAATTACACCGATAAAGGTGATGAAGTTAAGGAAGCTAAGGTCCACACCTTCAACTAACGCGTTCTCTTTAAGTACTAGGTTGTAAACAAGATTGTTCACTGGTACTGCGATAGTGAGCACTACAACTACCGCTACACCTAGACCAAATGAGGTCTTAACTTTCTTAGATACCGCAAGAAACGTACACATACCTAAGAAGAAAGACAACGCCATGTTTTCGATGAAAATCGATTTGATTAGTAAACTAATGTAATGTTCCATGCCGTCCTTACTCCTTCGCTTCTACTTGTTCAGGCTTAAATATGCGAATCGCCCAAATCATAAAGCCGATTAGGAAGAATGCAGATGGGGCTAATAGCATCAGACCATTTGGCTGGTACCAACCACCATTGCTCACTAGAGGAAGTACTTCCATACCGAAAAGTTTGCCAGAGCCAAACAGTTCACGGAAGAAACCAACAGTGATAAGAACGAAACCGTAACCAAGACCGTTACCAATACCATCGATCAGTGATGGAACTGGAGCTGACTTCATTGCGAACGCTTCAGCACGACCCATTACGATACAGTTGGTGATGATAAGACCTACGAATACAGATAGCTGTTTAGAGATATCGTATAGGTAAGCTTTTAGCACTTGGTCTACCACGATTACTAGAGATGCGATGATCGCCATTTGGACGATGATACGCACACTGTTAGGAATGTGGTTACGGATTAGAGATACACAGAAGTTAGACAGCGCAGTTACGAAGGTTACCGCTAGTGTCATTACAAATGCAGTCTCTAGTTTAGTTGTTACTGCAAGAGCAGAACAAACACCGAGAACCTGTAGCGCGATTGGGTTGTTGTCCAATACAGGCGCTAGAATGCTCTTTTTAATGTTTTGTGCACTAGACATTAGTTCAGACCTCCGTCACGAACTTTTGCTAGGAATGGACCAAAGCCCATATCGCCTAACCAGAAGTCAAATGTGTGTTGAACACCGTTACTAGTTAGTGTTGCACCTGATAGGCCATCAACACCGTGCTCAGAACCTGCTGGCGCACCACCTTTAACAACCTTGATAGCTGGTTTGTGGTTTTCGTCAAACAACTTCTTGCCTACGAATTGAGCGCGCCAAGATGGGTTTTCAACTTCACCACCTAGTCCAGGAGTTTCGCCCTGCTCGTAGTATGTGATACCAGATACAGTGTTACCGTCAGTTTCAACAGCAACGAATGCGTACATCATTGACCATAGGCCATTACCGTGAACCGGAATAATAACCTTAGATACTGCGTTACCTTCTTTAACTAGGTAAACAACACCTGTGTTAGCACGACGAATGATCTTAGCTTTGTCGTCTTCAGCAGAAAGCTTGATAGACTCAGCAGGATCTTTAGCCGCTTTACGTTGATCGTAAGTGGCAGCGTCGCCTTCAACAAACTCACCAGTTTCAAAGTTAACTAGGCGCGGTTCGATGAACTCAGCAAAAAGCTCAGGTACTTTTTTACCTTCAGCTTCAATGCCAGCTACTTCAACGATCTTAGTTTGCTTATCTAGTACAGCGTTAGCTTTTTGCTTATCGCGTAGACCCACGGCTGCTGTTGATACGATGATTGAACAAACAAGGCTCAACCCGATAACAACACCCAGCGTCTTTTTAATGCTGTCGTTATTACTTGCCATAGCGTGCTTGTCTCCGCTTGATGTTCTTCTCGATAACTATGTGGTCGAACAGAGGTGCAAACAGGTTCGCAAATAGGATCGCCAGCATCATACCTTCTGGGTACGCTGGGTTTACTACACGAATCAGAACACACATCACGCCGATCAGCGCGCCGTACCACCATTTACCTTTGTTAGTAAATGAAGCAGATACAGGGTCTGTTGCCATAAAGAACATACCGAATGCAAAACCACCTAGAACTAGGTGCCAGTGCCATGGCATGTTGAACATTGGGTTAGTATCAGAACCGACAACATTGAACAGAGTCGCTGTTGCAATCATACCAATCATTACACCTGCAATGATGCGCCATGAAGCAATTCTCATGTATACGATCATCGCTGCACCGATCATCAGTGCTAGTGTTGATACTTCACCAATAGAGCCTGGGATGTTACCGATGAATGCGTCCATCCAAGTGATTGGAGCGCCTGTCACTGCATTAACTAGTGCACCGTTACCACCTTGAGCCCACTGGCTTAGTGCGGTTGCACCAGAGAAGCCATCAGCTGCAGTCCATACTACGTCACCTGAGATTTGCGCAGGGTATGCGAAGAACAGGAACGCACGGCCAGCAAGAGCTGGGTTTAGGAAGTTACGGCCCGTACCACCAAAGATCTCTTTAGCGACAACAACACCAAAGGTAATACCTAGTGCAGCTTGCCATAGAGGAAGTGTAGGCGGAACGATCAGTGCAAACAGGATAGAAGTTACAAAGAAACCTTCGTTAACTTCGTGCTTGCGCACCATACAGAACAGTACTTCCCAGAAACCACCAACGATAAATACCGTTGCGTAGATTGGTAGGAAGTAAGTTGCACCAAGGATCATCTTACTGCCAACGCCAGCATCAGCCGCTAAAGTGCCGCCAAGCATTTCCGTTAACCAGTAGTGCCAGTTACCAGCAACAATCGCTGCTAGCTGATCACCAGCGTACATGTGATTTAGTGCTGCAATAGCTTGGCCACCTGCGTTGTACATACCCCAGAACATTGCTGGGAATACCGCAAACCAAACCATGATCATGATGCGTTTTAGGTCAACGCTATCACGAACGTGCGAGCTTTTCTTTGTCACTAGACCAGGTGTGTAGAACAGAGTCGCTGCTGCTTCGTAAAGCGCAAACCACTTCTCATGTTTACCACCAGGCTCAAAGTGATGCTCGATGTCTTCAATAAACTTTTTAAGACCCATGGAAAATTACCCTTCCTTCTCAATGATATCTAGGCATTCACGTAGTAACGCACCGTACTCGTACTTACCAGGACACACAAAGGTACACAATGCTAAATCTTCTTCGTCTAGTTCAAGCAAACCTAGTGCGATAGCACTATCCGTATCACCTGCACATAGATCACGAAGTAGCAGAGTAGGTTCCATATCAAGAGGCATTACGCGTTCGTAGTTGCCAATTGGAACCATAGAACGGTCACTACCATTCGTTGTCGTTGTCATATTGAACAACTGACCTTTGAATAGATGACCAAGGAATGAGCGAGTAATCGAGAACTTGTTCTTGCCAGGAGTAGCCCAACCGAACAGCTCTTTTTCACGGCCTTCACGTAATACAGAAACCTGCACGTGGTAACGACCAAGGTAAGCGTGAGGACCAGTTGCATGAGTACCTGTTAGTACTGAACCAGAAATCACACGAACTTCACCTGGCATTAGCTCGCTATCTGTTACGTCTTCTAGGCTTGCACCAATAGAAGTACGAACTAGACGAGGGTTATTCACCACTGGGCCTGCCAGAGAGATAACACGGTCAGTGTAAAGTTCACCAGTTAGGAACAACTTACCAAACGCAATAACGTCTTGGTAGTTGATGCTCCACGCCACATTTTCTGCATTCACTGGGTATAGGAAATGCATGTGGGTGCCAGCTAGACCTGCTGGGTGAGGGCCATCAAATACATGCTCTTCAACATTAGACTGAGAAGAACGAGGAAGACTTGTACCAGATTTACATACGTAAACCTTGCCATCAGTCAGAGTTGAAAGCACATCTAAACCAGCAACAAACGCTTCTTGTTGTTCATTAATGATCAACTCAGGCTGAGCCGCTAAAGGATTAGTATCCATAGCAGTTACGAAAATAGCCTTCGTAGAAGATTCGATTGCAGGAACCTTGCTGAACGGACGAGTACGTAAAGCAGTCCAAAGACCTGAGTCAACAAGCTGAGTTTTAACCGCTTCACGGTCAAGACCTGCTAGTTGGCCAGCTTCAAACTTATCGAATGTCACCTGCTCTTCACCTGCAACTTCAATCACAATAGACTGAAGCACACGCTTAGCGCCACGGTTAATCTCGATCACTTTACCAGCTGCTGGTGAAGTAAATTTCACTCCCGGATTCTTCTTATCTTCAAAAAGAACTTGAGCTTTCTTTACTTCATCGCCTACGCGGACATGCATAGTAGGACGCATGCCGACGTACTCTTCGCCAAGCAAGGCGACTTTTTTGATGGTCTTACCATCATTAATCACCTGGGTAGGAGTTCCTGCGATAGGAAGGTCCAAACCCTTCTTTATTGTAATCATACGCACTTGCACTACTTTTATCGGGAAAAAGATTCTTTGATTGCGTAACTTTTAGACACGACACTAGTGTCCGGTTTCGGTGCTGTTTTAAACACCAAAATCGCAACATCCTATTAAAAATCTCGTCACAAGAAATCGGCGAGATTTATCAGGTGCGATAGTCTAGCATCTTTTAGGAAGTTGATGCCATGACCAATGCAGGGAATAAGGTACATATTTCGAAGGAATTGAGTTTAAAAGGCTAAGGAATAGTCATAAGTTTGAGCCATCGCACAAACAGAAATAGCCATAAAAAGAGTAATGACACTACATATTCACATCGTGAAACAATCTTATTTAAAACTAACCACTGCATTTATTTGTTTCTATGTTGTTAACAATACCTCTTTGGGACTAACTAAAAAGGGCAGCCATGCTGCCCTTTTTTAGACGTTATTTGTCACCACCCATACACATAGGACTGTCCGGCGCGATTTGATTCTGTTGCTGCCATTCTTGCTCTGTGTAGGTATGCATCGATAACGCATGGATGTGGTTTGACAGTTCCTCAGCCAGTGTTTGATTCACTTGACGATGGCGAGCAATCAGCCTTAATCCCTCAAATTTTTCACTCACAATCACCACTTTAAAGTGGCTTTCTGAACCGGCTGGCACGTTGTGCATATAGCTCTCGTTAACAACACTTAGGTAGCTAGGTTCAAATGTATCTGTAAGTTTGCTTTCTATTATTTCCTGCAGCATTGCACTTTACCATCAGACTAAACAACATAATGGGCTAGATAATAGTCGCCTTAAGCGCAAAGCTAAAGGTTTTAGTTTTCACGACCGCGGCGTTTTGCGACAATTCCCCCAATGACCGATAACCTTGCGTTGCTATTATGATCACTGAGCTTTCACTGCATGAGCGAACCCTTTCTTTATTCCGATACCCAAAGAGAAACAACGAAACTCTTCAGGCATGGGATGCGGGGGACGAATACCTAATCAACCATGTTGAAGATATGGGACTAGAGCCCAACCAGCATATCTTGATTATTAACGACAGCTTTGGGGCACTCAGTTGCTGGTTTAGTGACAAACATCGTATCACGATGATGAGTGACTCTTTTATTTCTCAGCAAGGTACTCTTGCGAACATGCAACACAATCAGTGCCCTAGCGTCGACTTCATAACAACTATGGATGAAGTACCATCCGACGTAGATTTGGTTTTGATTCAGTTACCCAAAAGCAATAGGCACCTAATTTGGCAACTCAGTCAGTTGCGTCAAACACTGAACGAGACAATTCCTGTTATTGCGGTCAACAAAGCAAAAGAGATCCACTCCTCGACACTTAAGCTTTTCGAAAAACATTTGGGTGCAACAAAAACCTCACTTGCTTGGAAGAAACACCGTCTAGTCTTTAGCTCAGCAAATAGCGCTGGTGCCACTCAAGTCTCTGCCAATACTCAATGGTCAGTAGAGAAAGAGAATATTACGCTTAACAATCTGCCAAATGTCTATTCAGGAGAAAGCTTAGATTTGGGTGCACGCTTTATGCTTGAGCACTTGCCAACAAATCAAAATCTTAAACATGTGGTCGATCTAGGTTGTGGTAACGGTGTCCTTTCCGTAAAAATGGGGCAATTAAACCCACAAATTAAATTAACCTGTGTTGATGAGAGTTTTATGGCGGTCGAGTCGGCTCGACAAAACCTGCTGACCAATCTTGGTAGTGATAGAGAAATAGAGTGCGTTGCGAATAACTGCTTAGATGGAATGACGGCGAACGATGTGGATATGGTCATGTGTAATCCCCCATTTCATCAGCAGCAAGCTATCACCGATCATATTGCATGGCAGATGTTCTGTGATGCAAAGCAAATTCTTACTGTTGGTGGGCAATTATTAGTTATCGGTAACCGTCACCTCGGCTACGATGGAAAGCTATCTAGGCTATTTGGTAAGTCAAACGTCAAAGTGGTCGCTGCCAATAAGAAATTTGTTATTTTACAAGCGACTAAATAGTCCTCTATTATCTGTTTACGTTTGTATAAGCTCGCAGAGTTACAAAGAAAGGAAATTACAATGAGAAAACTGGTTCTAGTCGCGTCAATGGCACTACTTACTGCGTGTTCAGCTCCGCAGCAAGAGCAAATTAATTTTATGCCTAAAGCTGTCCTTAGCAACAGCGATCTTGTTCAAGATGCGGCATTTACGCTAACCAGTAAAGACGTGCGTTCTGCACAATACGTTGCTCTTGTCGATAGCGGTCGTTCAAATATTGAACCGATTCACTCTAAACAAAACGTACGTATCTCAATTGAAAATGCGCTATTGGAGCAGTTCCAGTCACAAGGTTTCCGCAGTACCGTCAATAGTGAAAATTCAATTCAAGTAGAAGTTCAAGAAGCCTTAGTATCCGTTCAGCACACTGTGATGGAAAACCAGATGGATGGTAAGGTAGTCATTGAAATCACAGCTGAAACGCCACAAGGTAAACTGGTTAAGACCTACACTGGTACAGCGAAGCGCACGGGTGCACTCAGTGCTTCTAACGAAGAAATTGAAGTTGTTCTTAATGACGTGATCAACTTAGTTCTTCAAGAAGTGGCCAACGACCGTGAACTTCAGAACTACATGCAGGAGCGTTTCTAATGTTGAAAATGGCAATTGCCTCACTCGCATTAGTCAGTTCACTTGCGCTGGCGGGTCCAAAGGTAGAATTTGAAACAAACCTAGGCTCTTTTACAGTCGAGCTAAATGAAAACAAAGCACCGATTACCGTTGCTAACTTTATAAAGTATGTCAACGATGGCAGCTATGTCGGTTCTCAGTTCCATCGAGTCATTCCTGGCTTTATGGCTCAGGGAGGTGGTTTTGATGAGAATATGAAACCCCTACCGACATACTCTCCTATCAAAAACGAAGCGTATAACGGGCTTAAAAATGATAGTGCGACCATTGCCATGGCACGTACTAACAATCCAGATTCAGCGACTCGACAGTTTTTTATCAATTATAAAGACAATGGCTTCTTGGATTATGACCAACGTCCACCTGGCTACGCTGTATTTGGCAAAGTGACACAAGGCTTTGACGTGATCCAAACTATGGCGAGCAAGCCAACAACAACCAAAGGGCGCTACCGCGATGTGCCAGTAGAACCCATCATTATCACCAAAGCCACACTCATCAAATAATCATATTAGGCTCTACTTTGTTAGAGCCTTCTGTTTTCTTGCTGACCAAACACTCAAACAAGGATTTGTGTATGTCTTCAGACTCTCCTTCTATGTCTTGGCTAGAGACGATTCGCAGTTATATGGACAAGCGCCTAATGTGGGTATTTATGCTTGGCTGTTCGAGCGGCTTTCCTTGGGTTCTGATCGGTTCAAATATGTCAGGTTGGTTAAAAGACGCGGGACTCACACGTGCAGCAATAGGCTACTTTGGTAGCGTATTTGCCGTTTACGCCATTAATTTCCTGTGGGCACCGCTCGTTGACCGAGTCCGTATTCCTCTTTTACATGCAATGCTCGGACAGCGAAGAAGTTGGGTCTTTCTTTGTCAGTCAATCGTGCTAGTTTGTACTCTATTAATAGCCGGTGTCGACCCATCACAAAACCTAATGCTCACTTCAATGCTTGCTCTAGGTATCGCTATCTCGTCAGCAACTCAGGACATCGCCATTGATGCCTTTCGTATCGATACATTCCCTAAATCAGAGCCCTCTAAATTGCCACAAGCGTCAGCGATGGCGGTTATCGGTTGGTGGACGGGCTACTCGGTGCCAGGTTACTTAGCTTTTATCAACGCTGACTCTATTGGCTGGAATGGGGTTTACTATGGAATGGCGGCGATTGTCGTCCTACTCATGATTTTCACGCTCTTAGTTGGTGAACCAAAAACTCAACGCGACGCGTTGCAAGCGCAAGCCGAACAACGTCACAGTAAAGTCGTTGGTAACCGTATCGTCGCATGGATCACGGTCACTGTCGTTGAACCTTTCCTCGATTTCTTCAGAAGTAACGGATTTAGAGTCGCAATCACCCTACTACTGTTTGTTTTCCTCTTTAAGATTGGGGAAGCTTTCTTAGGTCGAATGTCGATTACCTTCTATAAAGAAGTAGGCTTTACTAACGAACAGATTGGTTACTATTCAAAACTGATTGGTTGGGGGCTCACGATTGTGTTCACCTTAATCGGCAGTATGGTTAACGTGAAGTTCGGTATCGTACGTGGCTTAATGATCGGTGGTATTGCCATGGCGTCAAGTAACCTCATGTTTGCTTGGATAGCGAAAGTAGGGCCGAGTGAGCAATTATTCTTAGCCACTTTGGTTGTCGATAACTTCACTTCTGCATTCTCAACCGTTGCCTTTGTGTCATTCTTGACAGTGGTCACAGGTCAAGCGTTCTCTGCTACTCAGTACGCTTTACTCGCCTCTTTAGGCAACTTCGGTAGAACAACACTCGCCTCTTTCTCGGGAGAACTTGTTGACTACCTCAACAACTGGTCAACCTTCTTCGTCCTGACGGCACTGATGGTAATACCGAGTTTGATTATGCTCTATTCGCTGCGTCATTATTTCACGGATATGTTAAGCAGAGCTCAGCAGAGAGATACTCAACCGGCAGATCAACAGAACACAGCGCAATAATAAAAATAAAGGCTTGGTTTCTCACCAAGCCTTTTTTCTCGCATCAGTTTTCTGACTATGGGTAAAGCCCCTTGCCAAATAAGTTGAATACTCTGGCGACACCTTGAGTGAATATCATTGGCTGAGTGAGTACAGTCAAGCACAAACAATCTTCACCCTGTTTAGTGTATGGGCTGTGTTTTACTGTTCCATCTTTGAACAAGAAGTCCCCCACTCCATATTGCCCATCTTCATCGCTAAAGCTACCATGAAGAACCAATGTCGACTCCGTGCCTTTGTGAGTGTGCTGGGGAATAGCCACATTTTCGCTAATGTACATCAGGTTAATTCTAGCATCTGGCGAGATATCTATTGCCGCGCTAAATACCTTACCTCCGTAGCTCTTCCAATCGCTGATCCTGTCTCTAAAACGCGATAGCGACAGAGGAAGACGAAAAGACTTGCCATTCACTTCAACAAACGTCGGCATACGAGGAAGCCTCATAGGATCACTGTTTTGCTCAAGAGCGACAATCTTGTCGAACATAGCATCAAAATCATCGTTGACGCTGATATCGCTTGCCACTAGCTCTTCGCCGTATAGCTGTTCAAAACCGTTAATTTGGCTTCGACAGCATGGACAACTTTCGATGTGGGTGGCTATCGTAAAAGCGCTCACATCATCCAACGTACCTTGAGCGTATGCTTGCAAAACGGATGCATCTGGATGGTAACTCATAGTGTATCTGCCTCTATCGAAATTCGAAGTTTCTCTACTGCTAAGCGCAACCGTGACTTAACCGTTCCAAGGGGAATATCAAACATCTCTGCGACTTGCTGATGCGGTAACTCTTCCAAGTAAACTGCCTGTACGACTTTGCGTTGCGATTCCGGCAGCAAATCCAAATATTTAACCACCTGTTGTTTAAGTAATTCGGCCTCAGGAGAGTAATGTTCCACCATATCTGGCGGACAATAATCATTAGGCCAAATGTCCTCAGAATGTATATGCGCATCCCTACCTTTCTGTTTGCGCAAAATGTCAAAACAAAGGTTACGCGCTATCGTAAAAATCCATGTAGAAAGCGAACTCTTACTGCTATCAAACAACGCGCTTTTTTGCCATACGGTTGTCATCGCTTCTTGAACGATTTCGACGGCAATCTGCTCATTGCCCATGTGCCTGAATGCAAATTGCTTGAGACGTGGAGAAAAATGACTAAAAACCAATGCAAACGCATGTTTGTCCTGCTGTTTCACTTTTTCCATACACTCAGCCCAATCTGCTTTGGTGAAAGCTTGGGTATCTGAATTGGCCATTTCGATATCCTTAAACGGTGCCCTTAGACAGTATATACGCTTCAATTCATGGAAAGATCATTTAGCTATTGGCTAAAGAGCGCTTTATTTAAAAACTGTATCGCCTCACGACAATCACGCGCAGCAGCAAGCTGATCAAACTGGCCTTTGGACAGAGGCAATATCTCAAGCCATCTTTGACTAACCCAGCTTGCATCATCCAGAAACTTTTGGTCATACAGGTTGCTCACTTCGGGAAAACGCTCATAAACCTGTGCGAGATGTTGAGCGACAGACTCTGTCTCGATACTAAGCTGTTCAACGTTCCAGTTGGGTAGCTTAGTCACTTTCGCATAGCGAAGACCATCATATTCAACGCGCACCTGATCTATCTCAAATCTTTCCAATCCGGTCACTGTGATTCCTAACAGACCCGCATCTAACACTTCAAAATCAACGATTTTTGCCAGCGTCCCGATCTTAGATAGCTCATTTTCACCAGACTCTTTCGCCTTTTCAAACATACAAATGCCAAAAGTGCCATCCGCACGCATCGCTTGAGAGACTAAACGTTTATATCTCGACTCAAAAATTCTTAGTCGCATTTTTCCCTCAGGGAGAACTATTGAACTTAGAGGAAATAGCATTACTTCGGCCATATAAAATCACTCCCAACCATTTTATTAACAGTTACGTTACAGGTCGCAAAAGCGATCATTAACCGAATGTGTTGAATAGTTGATAGACATTAAATTTAGAGTAAACGCTTGCGTAATCGATACCCGTTTCACTTTTTGTGCAACGGGATGAAAGTTCCGTTGGAACGTTATTTTTTGCTTGTTAATGAGATGCAGATCACCTGTTTTATGTTTTTTTACATCAGTTGCACATGGCTTTTGAGATTTTTATCGATATTATTCACATCCATAAAGCACAGCTAAGATTGTGCAACTAAGTAAATATCAAACGAATATTGAAATTAACAAACATAGAGAGTTCCCACTATGCGTAAATCACTTTTAGCTCTAGGTGTTGTAGCAGCAATGTCTGCACCGGCTATCGCTGCTGACTATTCTGACGGCGACATTCACAAAAACGACTACAAATGGATGCAGTTCAACCTAATGGGTGCATTCAATGAGAAACCTGGTTTCCCAAATGATTCAACTCACGATTACCTAGAAATGGAATTTGGTGGTCGCTCTGGTATGTTCGATCTATACGGTTACATCGACTACTTCAACATCACTGGCGATTCAAGCAGCGATAAATCTGGTTCAGACAAATTGTTCATGAAGGCTGCGCCTCGTATGTCTCTAGATGCGCTGACGGGTAAAGACCTATCTTTCGGCCCAGTACAAGAAGTTTACGTTGCATCTGAGCTAATCCTTAATGGTGGTTCATCAGAAGGTCAGTACAAAATTGGTCTAGGTTCAGATATCAATGCACCTTGGTTAGGTAAAATGGGTCTTAACCTTTACAGCACTTACGATAACGGTAAGAAAGATTGGAACGGTTTCCAACTATCAACTAACTGGTTCAAACCTTTCTACTTCTTTGAGAATGGTTCATTCATCTCTTACCAAGGTTACCTAGATTACCAGTTTGGTATGAAAGATGAGTACGCGACGGCAAGCAACGGCGGTGTAATGTACAACGGTATTTACTGGCACTCAGATCGCTTTGCAGTTGGTTACGGTCTAAAAGCGTTCTACAACGTATACGGTATCAAAGACGGTAACGACATCCTAGATGACAACAACAACGTAGTTGGCAAAACAGACTCTACTGGTTTCGCACACTACATCGCTGTTACTTACAAGTTCTAATTGAACAACAAGTAAAAGAATCATAAATGGCACCTTAGGGTGCCATTTTTATTTGCTTTCTCTCTATATAGCCTTATCCTCTTTGCCAAACCCACCGACTTGCGAACAGATGAATATTGTAGTTCTCGGCCCCGGCGCAATTGGCTCTCTTTGGGCGTCTCATTTGCATACCGCCGGACACTCGGTCTCCGTTTGGTCCAGACAAACGACCCCAACGCTGTCTATTCAACTCGAACAGAATTCTCCCGTTCGTTTTGATAACAACGTCATCGACTCACTAAACAATGCTGATCTCATACTGGTGACACTTAAAGCACCTCAAGTAACAAAAAGTTTAGCCTCCTTGGCGCAACACATTGCCGGTGAGACCATGATCGTACTCATGCACAACGGGATGGGAACCGCAGAGAAAATATCGACCTTGCTGCCGAATAACCCACTGCTTATCGCCACAACGACTCACGGTGCGATTCGAGATAGTCACGGCATTGTCCGCCATACTGGCCACGGCAATACCCAGATAGGCGGATATAATACCGCAGGCAAACGCTGCGAATTCCTTGCCGAAGTGCTTCAACACAGCTTGCCGGAAGTCAGATGGAATCCAAATATCCTTAGCGCATTGTGGAACAAATTGGCGATCAACTGTGCCATCAATCCCCTATCGGCGATTAATCAGGTTCCAAACGGGAGACTTGCTGACCAGCAGTTTGCAGTAACCATAGATGCAGTGGTGGAAGAAGTCGCGCAAGTCATGTGGGCAGAAGGGGTAGAAACCACCAAAGAGGAAGTTGCAACCAACGTTCTCAAAGTGATAGAAGCGACGGCAAATAACTTATCGTCGATGAATCAGGATATTGTTCATAAACGCCAAAGCGAGATAGACTTTATCACAGGATACTTGCTCGAAAGGGCACAGTGTCATGGTATCCCTACACCAGTAAATCGTACTCTCTATGACGAAATCAAAAACATAGAACAAAGTTGGAATCAATAATGACAAAGAAAGTCCTCGTCCCTATCGCACCCGGCACAGAAGAAATGGAAGCCGTTACCATCATCGATACGATGGTCAGGGCTGGCTATGAAACCATTGTTGCGAGTGCAGATTTCGATGGTCAGTTAACCATGAAAGCATCACGAGGAGTGACACTGACCGCTGATTGCAAGTTGGTTGATATCGCTGACGATGAATTTGATGCGGTGATCCTGCCTGGCGGAGTACTAGGTGCAGAAACATTCCGTGACAGTACGGTGCTGGTTGAAATCGTTCGACAACAAATGTACGAAGGCAAGCTCGTCGCTGCGATTTGTGCAGCACCCGCTTTAGTACTGGCCCACCATGGTCTTTATCCCGACGCTCTCATGACTTGCCACCCTAGTTTTGAAAGCCACATTCCAGCTCAAAACTGGCGTGTGAAGCGCGTGACTTACGATACCAATCATAACCTTTTAACCAGCCAAGGACCGGGTACCGCACTTGAGTTCGCGATGGAAGTAATTATTAATCTCTCAGGTAAAGCACACGCATGGAGTGTCGCAGAACCAATGGTCACTATGCCTACCTTGCAGTACCACAATCTAGGTGAAGAGTAATGTTTGATGTCCAGCAAATCGCGGCGCAGTTTCCAGCACTGAAACAGCAGATAAACCAACAAAGGCTGGTTTATCTAGATAGTGCAGCGACGACACAAAAACCTCAATGTGTCATAGACGCCATCTCTCGCTATTACAGCCAGCAAAATGCCAACGTTCACCGCGGTAGCCACAGCTTGACCGCTCAAGCCACCAGCCAATTTGAGAGTGCTCGTGAAACAGTGGCCCGCTTTATCGGAGCGAACTCAAGTAAAGAGATAATCTGGACTCGTGGGGCAACTGAAGCTCTCAATCTAATCGCTCAAACTTATGCGCGAAGCACACTCAAGCCAGGTGATGAAATACTGGTTGGTGAGATGGAACACCACGCCAACATTGTGCCGTGGCAAATCGTGGCACAGCAGACTGGTGCCAAAGTCGTTAAAATTCCCATGACAGCACAGTGTCAACTGGATCTCTCTGCATTTGATTCTTTGCTAAGCGCTAAGAGCAAAATCGTCGCTGTGGCTCATATCACGAACGTAACAGGGACTCGACAACCAATCGAAGAGATCATCACGCGCTCTCACACAGCAGGAGCTGTGGTGGTGGTTGATGGTGCTCAGGGAATTGTCCATGAGTCTGTCGATGTGACTAAACTGGGTGCCGACTTTTACGTTTTCTCTGGTCATAAGCTCTATGCTCCAGCAGGGATCGGAGTGCTATTTGGAAAGCAGGCTCTGTTAGAAGCGATGCCACCTTGGCATGGTGGCGGAAAGATGGTTGAACGCGTCTCTTTTGAAGGTACGACATTTAGCGAACTGCCAGGTAAATTTGAAGCTGGAACGCCTAACGTAGCAGGTGCGATCGCACTGTCCACCGCCATCGATTGGTATCAAGGATTAGATCATCAAAAACTTGAGGCGCATATTCATCACTTAGTGACTCAGGCTAAATCAGGGTTAGAACAACTTGATGATGTCCGTATCCTCGGCTACCAAGAAGACTCATCGGTGATCTCGTTTATTATCGAGGGAGTCCACCATCAAGACGTTGCCACTCTACTCGATCAGCAAGCTATCGCGGTAAGAGCTGGTAATCACTGTGCTCATCCGCTCATGGATGCCCTCGGAGTTAAAGGCACCATTCGCGCTTCTTTTGCCGCCTACAACACTGAAGAAGATGTAGAGCGATTGATAGAAGGTGTTGCTAAAGCAGTAGATATGCTTTAGCGAGAAGCGCTCTGGTTCTCACGGAGCGCTATTAAAGCTCATCAAACGCTTCAATCGCTTCGCTAAGCTTTTTAACCCCATGAATCTGCATTCCAGCAATACCACCTTTTGGCATATTTGCCGCAGGCACTATCGCTCGCTTAAAACCGTGTTTAAAGGCTTCGTTGAGTCGCTCTTGACCACTTGGAACAGGGCGAATCTCACCGGCCAATCCGACTTCTCCAAACACCACCACATCCTTAGGCAGTGGTCGATCTCTGAAGCTAGAGAGTAATGCCATCACTAATGCTAAATCAGCACTGGTTTCTGTCACTTTTACCCCACCGACGACATTGACGAAAACATCTTGATCCGCCATCTGTAGGCCACCATGCTTGTGCAGCACTGCAAGTAAAAGCGATAAACGATTCTGTTCGAGACCAACAGCAACACGACGTGGATTGGCCAACTGTGAATAATCAACCAACGCCTGTATCTCGACAAGAAGTGGGCGTGTTCCTTCCCAAACAACCATCACCGAGCTGCCTGACGTCTCTTCCTCGCCACGAGAAAGGAAGATTGCAGATGGATTGCTCACCTCTTTTAAACCTTGACCCGTCATAGCGAAGACACCCAGCTCATTCACCGCACCAAAACGGTTTTTATGGCTGCGTAAAGTACGGAAACGACTGTCAGCCCCACCATCGAGCAATACGGAGCAGTCAATGATATGTTCCAATACTTTTGGCCCCGCCAACGTACCATCTTTGGTGACATGACCAACGATAAATACCGCAACATTGTTTTGTTTCGCGTAGCGTGTGAGCGCAGTAGCAGACTCTCGTACCTGAGCCACACTACCTGGTGAAGATTGAACGTCTGATACATGCATAACTTGAATAGAGTCAATCACCATAATTTTGGGCTGCTCTTTTTCAGCAATCTGACAAATTCGGTCAACATTGGTCTCCGAAAGCATTTTTAGATTGTCTTTCGGTAAACCTAAACGAGAAGCGCGCATCGCGACCTGTTGCAACGATTCTTCACCGGTCACATACAAGGTCGGCATTTGTGATGCCAAATAGCACATGGTTTGTAGTAGCAGTGTGGATTTACCTGCCCCTGGATTACCACCGATAAGGATCGCAGCCCCAGGAACGACACCGCCACCCAGAACTCGATCGAGCTCTTTAAAGCCGCTCGTGAAGCGAGGGACTTCTTGCAGATCGATCTCTGACAGTGTCTGAACTTTGGTTTCCGTAGTTGAACCTGCATATCCCGATAGACGTTCGTTACGAGCAACACTTGGAGATGCTGCCAATCGAACTTCACTGATAGTGTTCCACGCGCCACAGGCGTTGCACTGCCCTTGCCAACGTGGGAAATCTGCACCGCAGTCATTACATACGTACGCTGTTTTCGCTTTTGCCATGTAACCTCAGGTCTTAAATTTTGTATTTGTGACATAAACTACGACGGAAGTAGCTTATATCATCTTCTCTACTTGATTCGCAGTAACATATCACTAAAGATCTTTATATCAAGGCCGATATGAAATGAGTAAGGGATACTCTAACAAAAAATATGCAGCAGCCAGAAATACTCTCTCTCGCGGAACGTCTCATTCCCGCTTATCACTCAGAAGACTTCGATTATCTTCTCGGTCAAATGACCGAGGGGGATCCTCCTTCCGTTAAGATCCTAGTAAAAATGGAGCTTAACCGTGTTATGGCGCCTTGCACTAAACCCATCGATTTACGCGGACGAGTCAAGGGAGAGTGCCGCGAATACGAACTCGATGGTCTCAAGCACTGGTTAGATGATGTCGCTTTCAACGCCTATCACAAGAACACCCGTAAATTTGGTGGGTATACTGAGGGTGTGTGGGAAGCGCTTTGTAACACCCATAATAATTTCCGCGTCATGCAAAAGCGTGGCAAGCCCCTAGGCACTGAAGTCAGCATAGAAAGGAATGGCATCGACGTCGAAGCAATCACCTTAGGCTATGATCTTAAGCGTAAAGAGAACCGCCTAAAACTCTCTTCTCAAATAGAACTCAAGTTGGCCAATAGACAAGTTGTCCACGCGGTCACCATCGATCTCTCTCCTTCAGGCGCTAAGTTTAAAGTCCCTTCCGCATTTGATTACAAACTCGGGGAAGTGATCGATGTTCGTCTGGTAGAACTGAGCAAAAATGTCGACATTGATGGTATTGATTCAGTTATCCCGTACCGCATTGTTGGGATTGATGAGTCATACGAAAACGATGCGGTTAAGTTCCTTCGCCTACTAAAGCTTGATACGTCAAACATCATTGAACAAGTTATCGACTACGTGGTGAAAAGTGACACGCAGAAAGCACGTCATGACAATCAGGACAAGATTATCCGTGCGCGTTCACGTGGTTTTGAGCACACCTATTTAAAGCACACTTGCAACTTGCCTGTCTTTTTTAGCGGTAATGAGCTTAAGCTCGTGCTGATGACGGAAAATAATCAGCCTATCTGGCAGTACTGGCATGATGAGCGCAATCAACAGACGCTAAGCAACCTTTTTCACGAGCAGCGCATGACGCAGCTAACGGCTGAAGGCATGAGAGGCAGTAACAACGTACTTTACTCGTTCACTCATGAGCATAAAGATAAAACCCTCTTCTTCTCAATGATGATGCCGGAAGCGACTCGTGAATTGCGTCAGTTGTTTTGGCATATTGGAGCCAGAAAGGAGAGCTGGAAGGCGTTCCGCCTGTCTGTGTTTGAGTTGTCTGAAGCAGAGAAACAAACACTGGCAAATCACTCCAGTGAGTTGGAAACAGAGTCTTTGACTCACTGCGGTATCTTACAAGAGATCGCCGACGAAAGTAGCCGACAGGACTATCTGCTAACGGATAAACCTCAGCTCGCAAGTAACGAGCTCAATCGTTTTCGACATGCTAGAAACCCTGAAAGCAATCCTGCTTGTGTCTACTTTGATGCAAAATCTCGACGCAGAGAACCTAGGTATCAGTTCCGTTCCCCTATTACGCTTTCACATACAAGTGGTGAGAGTATTGAAGGCGTCAGTGTCGATATTTCCAAACACGGTATGAGCATCGCATTGACACAGCCGTGCCGCTTAAAAGCGGGAGATACTTGTACGATTAACTTCAAAGAACTTCAGCTTTACGACAAGAAGCTGCCTTTAGATGCGGTGCCATACACCATTGTTCGCGTCAGCCCAGGCGAAAAAACGCTCCAACTTGCCATCATTGAAGATAGCCAGATGATGCGGACTATTGCCTTTTTCGGCAAGTTAATCGAACACAACCAAGATAAACTCATCGCTAAAAAAGAGTTGCTCCCAAGTAATGAGCTATTGGAAGGTTTGCACAACATCCTACTCGATAAGATGGTCAGCACGCCTCTCTACGTAGAGAAGAAAGGGGGAAGTCTCAGACCTAAAGCGATTGGAGTGAACTATCCACTCAAGTCTTATCTCACAATCTTAGCGAAGCTAGGCGATGAAAAGAGCTTCTCCTTAGCACCAATCTATAAGGGACGGACAAATACGCTGCTAGCACAACCAATGAAGCGTATCGAGGGTGCTGAGCCTCAATACCACGAACTCTACCTAGCAACAGTCAAGTTCGGCACACGAATCCAATCTGTCGAATCAAAACTGAGCAGTGAATTTGCCAATATCAAAGAACGCATTATGTTTATCAAAAAGTCACAAACAATGGGTGAGTTTTATGCCATCCGTATTTGTGGTGCCCCAGTATTTGATCCGATAACAGCTTTAGTGCGCAAAGACTTAAACGAATTGGCTCAAATCAGCATGCATCAAGCTCGGAGCTTAGAAAAAGAGATGCATAGTATTGTTGGCTACGGTGAACTTATAGACATCACTGAAGAAGTCTTAATCCGACTGGAGTTAACTCGATAAAAAAGCGAGACAATGTCTCGCTTTTTTTTAAGGTTGAGGCTTAAAGCTAACCCGTTTCTGCTTAACTAGGATTGCAGATAGAATGCAGATTATGCCGCCCAGCCCAGCGTAACGCACGGCACTTCTTGCTTGCTGCTCTACCTTAGGTTTAGCGTGATAAGCAACACCCAATCCAGCCGCTTCCATCATCACTAGATCATTAGCGCCATCACCAACCGCAATGGTATTGTGCGCTTCAATATCATACTGCTCAGCCAATTCGAGTAGGATGTCAGCCTTCGTCTGTGCAGATACCACTTCACCAACCACCTTACCGGTTAGTTTGCCGTCGACAATCTCTAGTTGATTCGACTGTGCATGGTCGAGCCCAAGGCGCTGCTGAAGGTGTTCAGAAAAGTAGGTAAAGCCACCGGATGCGATAGCGGTCTTCCAACCATACTGCTTTAGCGTACCAATCAGTTCAGGCAAATCAGGCATTAAAGGGAGTGTTTGACGTACCTCAGACAATATAGATTCATCTGCGCCCTCAAGTTTGGCAACACGCTGACGCAAGCTCTGCTCAAAATCGAGCTCGCCTTGCATTGCACGTTCGGTCACTTCTGCCACTTCCTCGCCAACACCTGCTAGCTTAGCGATCTCATCGATACACTCAATCTGAATTGCCGTTGAGTCCATATCGAGCACCACCAAACCCGGCTTAGTCAAATCGGGCATATCATGCAGAGCGGAATAGTCTAACTTCAGCGCTTGTAAAATTTCCTCATGCTCGGCGGTGAGCTCCCCCGCCATTAATGCGACTTCGTAGTTTCCAACTTTCCACACATCAACAACGGCATTGTCATAGCCGACGAAGAAATCAATATCATTAAACTGATCTGGGCATAGATAGTCAGCGAAAACGACCCAGCCAGCTTTCGCTTTGTCAAATTGGGTTGCCAGTCGGGTTTCAGGTAAGCGGTTAATTAAAGGGGTATGTTTACGAATAGAGAGAGTCTTCAACGTGTCCATGTTTGCAATTCCTATAAAATCTCCCATCACGTTAACCTATTGCAATTTGGATGCGCAAGTCTCAATATGATCTAAAGTACAATTAAGCTCGATTTAGGTGAAAAATGGACACCTCTCTATTCTCATTTCGAATGGCCATGAAGGTGCTAGGAATTGTCTCCTTGATTGCGATGGTGGCGTCTATCGCGATCAACAGCGTCAAAATAACCAAGGGCAATGAACAGATTCAGGCTAATCAGTTAGAAACGCTAACCAATATTCTGATTTCACAGGCTTCACTTTCCGCTAGCGATATGATCGTGAATCAGGATCAAGAGCGCCTACTGAGACTGACCAATCAGCTGGCTAAAGACAATCTGGTTCTTGATGCAACCATTTATGATGCTGAGGGTGTGAAACTGGCAGCCAGTGATCAAGCCAAATCCGTTCGAGAGATGCTCGGCCTTGATACCCCTCTACAGACTGCACGTATTGGTAAACAGCAACTGGTAGAGCCGGTTTTGCACGACGGTTCTGTTATCGGTTTTGTGCGCATTACCTTTGAAACCGGTAAGTTAACCGCCTTCTCTGATCACTATTACCGTAAAAGTGACCGCTATATGTACACCATGGTAGGTCTTAGCTTTGTGGCGGGATTGCTACTCACACTGATCGTGCGACGTAAGCCTAACAAACGCAAAGGCGAGAATTTGTTGTTGAAGGATATGTAGCGAGAAAAATATAAAGGGTTGGCACACAGTGCCAACCCTTTTTTAATTCAGCCAGTTAAGCTCTAACAAGAGCCCATGCTGCCCGCCACTTTCGACTCATTAACCACGACCACGGCTTGAAAGCCGCCATCTGGTCTCGGAGCGAAGCGCCGCTCGCTCTTACTCTGCGTCACCTAGTAGCACAGAATCCAGCGCAATGATCATCATATCGTTGAAAGTCGTCTGACGCTCATCTGAAGTCGTTTGCTCACCCGTCTTGATATGGTCAGAAACAGTACAGATGGTTAGCGCTTTCGCGCCGTACTCAGCACATACGCCGTAGATACCAGCGGCTTCCATCTCAACACCTACGATGCCGTACTTGTCCATAACATCGAACATTTCTGGATCTGGCGTGTAGAAAAGTTCTGCCGAGAATAGGTTACCTACTTTGACTTCAATACCACGAGCTTTCGCAGCATCTTCAGCTGCACGAACCATCTTGTAGTCAGCGATTGCAGCAAAGTCATGACCTTTAAAACGGATACGGTTCACTTTAGAGTCAGTACACGCGCCCATGCCGATAACAACGTCGCGAACTTTAATGTCTTCGCTTACTGCACCACAGCTGCCTACGCGGATAATTTTTTTCACGCCGAAGTCTTTGATAAGTTCCGTCGCGTAGATCGAGCACGATGGGATACCCATACCGTGACCCATTACTGATACTTTACGGCCCTTGTAAGTGCCCGTGAAGCCGTACATGTTTCGTACGTCACATACCTGTACAACATCTTCCAAGAAGGTTTCTGCAATGTATTTAGCACGTAGCGGGTCACCCGGCATTAGAACAACATCTGCGAATGCACCCATTTCTGCGTTGATATGTGGAGTTGCCATGATTCAATTTCCTTAGTTAGAAATGACAAAATAATAGAGGGACTAGCCCTCTATTTTTCAATTAAACTGCTTGGATTACAGGAAGTTTTTACCGTAATCCATTGGCGAAATACCAAAGTGACTCGCCAATGTCTGGCCGATATCAGCGAATGTATCACGACGGCCTAAAGAACCCGCTGGGACTTTTGGACCATAAACGATCACTGGAATGTGTTCACGAGTGTGGTCAGTACCTGGCCAAGTTGGGTCACAACCGTGGTCAGCCGTCAGGATAAGAACGTCATCTTGCTCCATTAACTCTAGTACTTCGTTGATTCGTCCATCGAAGTATTCTAGTGCAGCAGCATAACCCGCCACATCACGACGGTGGCCGTATGCAGAGTCAAAGTCGACAAAGTTAGTGAACACGATAGTGTTATCGCCAGCTTCTTTGATTTGCTCAAGAGTCGCTTCGAACAGCGCAGGGATACCTGTTGCTTTCACTTTCTTCGTAATGCCGCAGTTAGCGTAGATATCAGCAATCTTACCGATTGAAACAACATTGCCTTGCTTCTCTTCTACGAGTTTTTGTAGAACAGTGGCTGAAGGTGGCTCAACTGACAAATCGCGACGGTTACCAGTACGCTCAAACTGACCTTTAACAGGGCCAATGAAAGGGCGAGCGATAACACGACCAATGTTGTAATCTTCCAGCTCTTCACGCGCAATTTGGCACAGTTCAAGTAGACGGTCTAAACCAAATGTCTCTTCGTGACACGCAATTTGAAATACTGAGTCAGCCGAAGTATAGAAGATCGGTTGGCCCGTTTTCATGTGCTCTTCACCAAGATCATCAAGAACTTGCGTTCCTGATGCGTGGCAGTTACCTAAGAAACCATCCAAACCTGCACGCTCAAGGATTCGGTCTGTCAGTTCTTTAGGGAAACTGTTTTGTTTATCTGTGAAGTAACCCCAGTCGAAAAGTACAGGCACGCCTGCAATTTCCCAGTGACCAGATGGCGTGTCTTTGCCTGAAGATAGCTCGGCAGCATGGCCGTATGCGCCAATGATTTCTGCATCAGCGTCAAGACCCGGAGCAAAACTACCTGTCGACTCTTTGTGAGCCATCGCAAGACCAAGTTTAGACAAGTTTGGTAGACGAAGAGGACCACTACGCTCTGCGTTATCCGCTAAGCCTTTCTCACACTGCTCTGCAATATGACCTAAGGTGTCAGAACCGACATCACCAAAGTCTTTTGCATCTGCAGTTGCACCGATGCCAAATGAGTCTAGGACTAAAATAAATGCTCTTTTCATTGCTCTTTCCTTAGGCCCACTCAACTTTGACTATTTGTGGTGCAAGCAGGCCTTTGTGTAATTTAATTAAACGTCTTCCGCGCGAATCTGGCAGTAAACTTCTGGCGTTGGAATGTACTCACCGCCAATCGTAATTGCTTTCTTCAGCGCATCTGCCGCTTCCTGCCATTGCTCTTCACTACGTGCGTGAATAACAGCGAGAGGTTTATCATTCGAAGCTTGTTCGCCTAAACGAATAAAATGATCGAAACCGACAGCATAATCAATCGTATCAGTTGCAACTCGGCGTCCACCGCCCATCGCAACCACGGCCATACCAATTGCTCGAGTATCCATAGCAGAGACTACGCCCGATTGTTCCGCATAAACCGGCTTAATAATTTCTGCTTTATCTAGGTAGCTATCATAGTTTTCTACGAAGTCAGCAGGGCCACCAAGACCAGCGACCATTTTACCGAAGCATTGCGCCGCTTTACCGTTATCAAGTACTTCCATCAGTTTAGCGCGTGCTTGTTCAGTATTGTCAGCGAGTTTAGCTAACACCAACATTTCAGCACATGACGCCATCGTCACTTCAAGAAGACGCGGATTACGATACTCGCCAGTCAGGAACTGAACGGCTTCACGCACTTCTACCGCGTTACCGGCTGAGGATGCTAGAACTTGGTTCATATCGGTTAAGATTGCCGTTGTCTTAGTACCCGCACCGTTTGCAACGGCAACAATAGATTTAGCTAATTCTTCAGATGCTTCATAAGTTGGCATAAAAGCGCCAGAACCCACTTTGACATCCATCACAAGCGACTCTAGACCCGCAGCAAGTTTCTTAGAAAGAATCGATGCCGTGATCAGAGAAATGTTGTCAACGGTTGCTGTGATATCGCGAGTCGCGTATACACGTTTATCGGCAGGAGCGAGATCACCCGTCTGGCCAATAATCGCTACACCAGCATCTTTAGTCACATCACCAAACACTTCATTGGTCGGCGTGATATTGTAGCCAGGAATCGATTCAAGCTTATCCAGAGTTCCCCCCGTATGACCAAGACCACGGCCTGAGATCATCGGAACGAAACCACCACATGCAGCAACCATAGGACCGAGCATAAGCGAGGTCACATCACCGACACCACCCGTTGAGTGTTTATCAACAATTGGGCCGCCAAACTCTTTGTCGCTCCAATCGATAACCATACCAGAGTCACGCATTGCACATGTGAGTGCGATACGTTCTGGCATTGTCATTTCGTTGAAAAAGATGGCCATAGCAAACGCTGCGATCTGACCTTCAGATACAGTGTTCTTCGCTACACCTTGGATAAAGAAGTTAATTTCGTCGGCAGTAAGAATTTCGCCATCGCGTTTTTTACGAATGATTTCTTGAGGTAAATACATTAGATCCTCCCATGCTTTTTTAGCAATGGTTGTAAGGTAAAGAGGTAATGGGGAGCAGCATCAACACTGCTCCACCTGACAGACTATTTAGAATTAGTAAGCTGCAGGATCTGCAGTTTCGTCTGTTACTTCTAATGTATTAAGTAGGTTCGTCAGCAAGCTTGACGCACCAAAACGGTAGTGACGAGCATCTACCCAGTTGTCACCAAGGATTTCGTCAGCCATTGCTAAGTATGCTTGCGCATCTTCCGCTGTACGCACACCACCTGCTGGTTTAAAACCAACAGTTTCAGCAACGCCCATGTCACGAATCACTTCCAACATCATGCGCGCGTATTCTGGAGTTGCATTTACTGGCACTTTACCTGTTGAAGTTTTAATGAAATCTGCACCCGCTTTGATACAAATTTCTGATGCTTTCTTGATAAGTGCTTCTTCTTTCAGCTCACCCGTTTCGATGATAACTTTTAGAAGGATATCGCCACACGCTTCTTTACATTGCTTAACCAGCTCGTATCCCACTTCTTCGTTACCCGCCATTAGGGCACGGTATGGGAATACAACGTCAACTTCATCAGCACCGTAAGCTACAGCAGCTTTTGTTTCAGCAACTGCGATTTCGATATCGTCATTACCGTGAGGGAAGTTTGTTACTGTTGCAATGCGAACTTCTGGCGTACCTTGCTCACGAAGTGTCTTCTTAGCAATAGGAATAAAGCGAGGGTAAATACAAATTGCAGCCGTGTTACCTACTGCTGATTTTGCGTCATGACATAGAGAAATAACTTTCGCATCAGTGTCATCATCATTCAGCGTAGTTAGGTCCATTAGTTTAAGTGCACGTAGTGCTGCTGCTTTTAAATCGCTCATTTCTATCTCCGATCAATATTCAAAAAAGTTACTGTTCTGCATCGTTTGCAGAACTGCAGTCATTTATGAACGGACTTGGTTCCTTGAAGACTCGGCATATACAGCGAATTTTAATATGCCAATTGCTATCCTTGTCACCGCACAGTACCAGTTTGGTCTATGGCACAACAATCTACGATTGCGGTGTCTAACGTATATGGGTTTTAACCCAAGCAACGGTCAGTTGCTGCCAGCGCCAATCATACTCCTTGTATTAATTATCGCTAGCTAAAAAACCTTTCAATAATCCATTGATAGGCTACACCACCTAAGTACACTCCGACGATGCCCATAACGCCTGCCAAAACAGGTGGCGCAGGTACCGGAAGCTTGATGGCGGAAAACAGGACTCCAACGACAAAACCCGCTAAGGTTGCGAGGATAACTTCGTTCATAAGTTTAACCCTACTTTCTATAGATACCTACATTATAGATATTTGTCGCAGAACTGTAGTGGCTCATAGAGCGCAAACGGTTTGTATCTCAAAAAAGATTCTGCTTAACGTTTGCTCAGAATCAAACACCGGCAAACTCAGCGAATCCCCTAGCCTAAATCAACCCTAGGCTTGTGGCTCATTCCGCTCATACCGTCGGTAATCACAGTGTGCCAAGGTCTATATTCTCCAGTACAGTGGCAGCGATCCGCACTCGCTGATAGCTCATGCCCTTGACGCTTTCACTATGCCGAAAAATAAAAAAGCCCCGCAGTAACAGAGTTACTACGAGGCTTGATAAAACGGCGTCTATATAATCTTTCGCTTACTAAATTAGAAAGATAGGAAGAAGCCAGCGATTGTCGCTGCCATTAGGTTAGATAGCGTACCAGCACAAACCGCTTTAACACCCATACGAGCGATGTCGTGACGACGGTTTGGAGCTAGACCACCTAGACCACCTAGTAGGATCGCGATAGAAGAAAGGTTCGCGAAACCACATAGAGCAAATGCGATGATAGCTTGAGTCTTCTCAGACATTACTGCACCTGTTGCTGCAACAACTTGAGCGTTCTCGCCAACATAAGGTACGAAGTTTAGGTAAGCTACGAATTCGTTAACAACCAGTTTCTGACCGATGAAAGAACCAGCAACTGTTGCTTCAGCCCATGGCACACCGATTAGGAATGCTAGAGGAGCGAATAGCCAACCTAGAAGAAGTTCTAGAGTTAGGTTTTCCATACCGAACCAACCGCCAACGCCACCTAGGATACCGTTGATTAGAGCGATTAGACCGATGAATGCTAGTAGCATTGCACCTACGTTTAGAGCTAGTTGTAGACCAACTGAAGCACCGCCCGCTGCTGCGTCGATAACGTTAGCTGGCTTGTCGTCACCACCGTCGATTTCCGCGCCTAGATCTTCTTGAGGCTTGTCAGTTTCAGGTTTGATGATTTTAGCAAATAGAAGACCACCAGGTGCTGCCATGAATGATGCTGCTACAAGGTACTCTAGAGGTACACCCATAGATGCGTAACCTGCTAGTACACCACCAGCAACAGACGCTAGACCACCACACATTACTGCAAATAGCTCAGACTGAGTCATTTTTGGTACAAACGGACGTACCACTAGAGGCGCTTCAGTTTGACCAACGAAGATGTTAGCTGCTGCAGACATTGACTCGGCACGTGAAGTACCTAGTGCTTTTTGTAGACCGCCACCAAGAATCTTGATAACCCATTGCATTACACCAATGTAGTAAAGTACAGAGATAAGCGCAGAGAAGAAGATTAGCGTTGGAAGTACTTGGAAAGCAAAGATGAAACCGATACCGTCAACAGAGAAGTTAACTAGGCTGCCGAATAGGAAACCAGTACCGTCTTTACCGTAGTCGATAACGTTCTGTACACCAGCAGAGAAGCCAGCTAGTAGGTCACGACCCCATGGTACGTAAAGAACGAAACCACCGATGATGAATTGGATAGCAAAAGCGCCACCCACAGTTCTTAGATTGATAGCTTTGCGGTTATCAGACAGTAGTAATGCAATTCCTAGCAATACTGCCATACCGACTAGGCTCATAAACAGGCTCATAGTTTATGACTTCCTTATATGTTATTTGTTGGCGTGTTACAAAATGGAGCTCAAAAGCGGGGGCAATTATACTCATCCGTCCATTGATAAAGTAATGCCGTCCTCACAGTTTCTAATAAGATTCATCATGCGTTCACTCATTAACGTGAACGAGATCACCATTCAAGCGTTCTACACTCACCAAATGAACAATTTCTTTCGAAATTATTCACAAATGTTGAAGGCAAAATTGCTATTTTTCCAAACGATTTCAGCAATCGTTTGCTCTGGCAATCCTTTCAAGCTTGCGAGACAGGACAATATTTCACCTAACATCTTAGGATGATTGTTCTTGCCTTGGTACCCATTTAATGGCATGTCCGGAGAATCCGTTTCCAAGACGATATTTTCAACAGCCAACTGCGCAACAGCCTGCCTAGTTTTCATCGCTCTCGGATACGTAATAACCCCACCCACACCAATGTAAAAACCGCACTCGACAAATTGCATAGCTTGCTGATAGCTACCAGAAAAACCGTGCAATACACCGCCAAACTTGAACTGCTTCTGCTTAAGAATCTGTAGCAAACGGTTATGCGTTTTTCGGCTATGTAAAATGAGAGGTAGCTTAAACTCGATAGCCAGTTCGACTTGCTGAACGAAAAGCCGCTCTTGCAGTTCCATGTCGACATCAATCATGGCATCTAAACCACACTCTCCTACCGCGACACATAAATCCTGTTGCCGTTCTAATAGTAGACGCAATTCGGTAACTTGGTGCTCACTTTGCTGATTTAAAAATAAAGGGTGCATTCCAAGCGCGTAGTAGACGCCGGTGTGGTGCTCTGCGAGAGATATCACTTTTTGCCAGTTAGACATGCCTATGGAAGGCAATAAGACGCGCTCGACTTGATGCCTTCGAGCCGTTTCTAAATGGTCAGCAAAGTGTTCAGAAAAGCACTCAAAATCAAGGTGGCAGTGCGTATCAAAAAGGCGCATCATCGCTGCGCCTTTTTGGTAGTTTCTACTGAGGATTGTTCTGGTTCACTTCGGTAAGGAACACAGCTACGTTTATGCTCTGGTGTCAATCCCAATGACAAACACCACTGATCGTACTTAGCTAACCATCGTTTAAACCAGCTCAACATTTCAGCGCCTTCTATTACTGTTCTTCTCGTTTGAAAACTAACTCTGTTGGTGTTGACTCATCTTCAACAAAGTAATAGCCCGCAGTGTCAAATTTCGTTAAATCAGCCACACTAGAGATACGTTGCTCAATGATATAACGCGCCATCATGCCCCGTGCTTTTTTAGCGTAAAAACTGATCACTTTATACTGGCCGTTTTTACAATCTTTAAAGACAGGCGTGATCACCTGCGCGTCCAACAACTTAGGTTTTACTGCTTTAAAATATTCATTTGATGCTAAGTTGATAAGTACATTGTCACCTTGGGCACTAATCGCCTCATTGAGCTTATCGGTAATCACATTGCCCCAAAACTGGTACAAGTTGCTCCCTTTACCATTGGCGAGTTTGGTGCCCATCTCTAAACGGTAGGGTTGCATCAAATCTAGAGGTTTTAACAAGCCATAGAGACCCGATAGCATGCGCAGATGTTTTTGCGCGTATTCAAAGTCATCTTCACTTAGTGACTCCGCATCCAATCCCGTGTACACATCCCCTTTAAACGCGAGAATTGCTTGGCGTGCGTTGTCAGTCGTGAACTCTTCACTCCACTCTTGAAAACGGCCTACATTCAAATCAGCAATCTTATCGCTGACCTTCATTAAGCTGGCGACATCTGCAGGAGTCAGCTTGCGACAAACATCAATTAACTGTTTGGAATATTCAACTAACTCCGGCTGAGTAAACTTCTCAATCGCCAGAGGAGATTCATAATCTAACGTTTTCGCAGGAGAAACGACAATTAACATGACTTTATACTCTATCCATTTATCTGTTTTATTGAGTTTAGGGTACAAAAAAAGCCATGCGATGTCTGCATGGCTTTTTGAATCGTAGTAATAGGTTTTATTTATTACCTAACAAACGCAACAAATATGACGACTATAACTAGTCTTTGTTGCTTTTATCCCAGATACCATCTTCAAGTTGAGACTTTAGCTCAGGGAAGTCGTTTGAATCAAACGTAGGGACTTTGCCTTCATCAAGTTGACGATTGTAATCTTTAGCAAGTTTGATCACGATGCCAGACAACAGAAGAATAGCAATCAAGTTGACTATCGCCATCAAGCCCATTGAAACATCAGCAAGAGCCCACACTACTGGTAGAGAAGCGACTGCACCAAACATCACCATGCCAAGCACGATAATACGGAAGATGCCAAGACCTGCTTTATGGTTGTGCTCTAAGAAAATCAAGTTAGTTTCAGCGTAAGAGTAGTTAGCAATAATAGAGGTAAAGGCGAAGAAGAAAATCGCTACCGCAACAAAGATACTACCCCAGTCACCAACCTGAGAACTCAACGCCGTTTGAGTCAGCTCGATACCGGTAATTTCACCGTGAGGAACATATTCACCAGACATTAGGATGATGGCAACCGTAGCTGAACAGATAACGATCGTGTCCATAAATACGCCCAACATCTGTACATAACCTTGAGAGGCTGGGTGTGGCGGATATGGCGTTGCTGATGCAGCCGCGTTAGGTGCGGAACCCATACCAGCTTCATTTGAAAATAGACCGCGTTTAACACCGTTAATCATCGCCTGAGCAATGGCATAACCTAAACCACCTGCAGCCGCTTCCTGTAAGCCAAACGCGCTCTTAAAGATTAACGTCAGAACCGCAGGAAGCTTTTCGATGTTAATCACCATGACAAACATAGCGAGAAGTAGGTAAGCCAGCGCCATAACAGGAACAATCAGTTCTGCGACACGAGCGATACGCTTGATACCGCCAAAAATAACAATCGAAGATAGCAGGACAACCACAATACCAACGTAAGTATCATCCCAACCGAATGCATTGTGCATTGCATTGGCAATAGAATTGGCTTGTACCGCGTTGAAAACCAAACCAAACGCAATGATTAAGAATACCGAGAAGAGAACCCCCATCCAGCGCATACCTAGGCCTTTTTCCATGTAGTATGCTGGGCCACCGCGGTAGTTACCGTCATCATCTTTGGTTTTGTATAGCTGAGCTAGGGTACTTTCCGCAAACGAAGTTGCCATACCCAGCATTGCGATTAGCCACATCCAGAAGATAGCGCCAGGGCCACCTGCGGTCAGAGCAACGGCAACACCCGCCATGTTACCCGTGCCAACACGCGCCGCTAAACTCGTACAAAGTGCTTGGAAAGATGAGATACCTGCTTTATCAGCTTTACGGCTGTTTTTCAGTACCGAGAACATGTGACCGAAGTGGCGAAACTGGATGAAGCCCAAGCGGACTGTAAAATAAATTCCCACACCGACCAGAAGATAAACAAGAATTGAACCCCAAAGCAGGTCATTCATTAAATTAATTAAGTCTGTCATAACATCCTCATATTGAGATTTCGCTGATCTCTGCTTCCCAGCCATCCATCTAACTGCCCCACTAAGTGTCAATATTGCTTAGCGTTGATATAGTTGTTCTATGCAGTTTAGACCTGTAAAACTCGCCTCATGCTTCCATTTTACGTATCAGCGTATTTTTTGACGGGCGGATAATGCAGCGAAGAAGAACAAAAATCAATATGCAAATGGATGTATTTATTTGTTATTTTTCACTATATAGTCACCAACAATTAACACATAACAATGCATTTTCCACACAAAAACAAAACAATTACTCTAAAAAATTACAACAACCAACATATTCCGAAACATATTATTTTGATGAGCATTTCATCATTAAGATTCCTTACCACGCAAGGCGTTGAGTTAATGTAACAAGGTATAAATCACCTAGACCTATTCTGCTCATAGACACATAGCCAACTGACTCTCACCAAGATGAAGCGTTGTACAGCGAGTTAACAACCTAGCGATGGCAAATTAGCGCCAACTTGCCACCTAACCGAACAAAAAACAACCAATCACACCCTTTCAATTTGTGACTCGCTAGCACAATATCAGCAAAAACTTCATTGAAACGTAACAAATGAGAAACGAATCAAGGTTACGGTTGATTTAGATATGGTATTAAAAAATGACCCCATTTAGAGGGACAAAAATCATAACGAGGTAGCTTATGGAAGGCTTAAACTTTGAAGAAATGTACGAACAGGATTTTCCAAAAGGACGAGTTGGCCGTTCAAAACCGGTTAAGCGTAAATGGCGAGAGATCGAAGCGATAAAAGATCGTCAGCGACTACAAAGAGAGTTAATGGATATGGATATCGGCTTTGATGATTTAGAGAAAGTTGAATTATAAAAAAGAGGCGATTTCGCCTCTTTTTTACTTTTTTATATTAAATGCACTCGTGTTCGGTTTGATGAACACGTTCGGCTAACTCTTTGTACTGTTCAGCAATTGTAGTGCCAAAGACAGGATCATCTTCACAAACACTCCATTGCTGTTCTACGGCCTGCCAATCCTGCACCGTAAACTTATCAATCAGATAAGGGAATATCGACTTCTCTTCTATTTCTAGGTGCGCTTTCTGTGAGTCCAGAAAACCCTCTAGTTGCTCGATAAACATATCTTGGGGGATCACGGCGTCCTGCAACACCATATCGACAACACCAAGAAACTCATGAGTCTTCTTGGACAAGGTCTCGTGCTCTAACTCCAGATTATCGATTTGGTGGTGGTGACCATAATGCTCTGTGTAGTAGTGATACAGAATGTCTTCTTTAGGGTGGTGAACTTTTTCTGAATGGTTAGCGAGATAGTCAACTAACTCTCTTAATACACGATAATTCACCGGGCGTTCACTTTTCAACTGCGTTAACTTATGACGTAGCAGAGCAAGTAAACGAACCATATAGCCATGCTCTCGACGTATCCTTTCAATCATCATAGCGACTCTCCTTAACACCTACATTTAATAAGTGTATAAGAGAACCGCTCTTCCCGCCTTGATAATGACCAAAATTTAGACAAACATCGAACAATATGAGACGGTCAGTCCACTTGTAGCGGCAAGCGCCATTCAATAGGCGTCAATCCTTGCTGAATCAATATCTGATTTGCTTGTGAAAAATGGCGACAGCCAAAAAAGCCTCGATGAGCAGAAAGCGGAGATGGATGAGGACCTGCCAAGACAAAATGCTTAGTGCGATCAATAAATCGACCTTTTTTCTGTGCATGCGCTCCCCAGAGAAGGAATACAACACCACTTTGATGTTGATTAACGGCTTCTATAACTCTGTCTGTGAACGTTTCCCACCCTGACTTAGCGTGAGAATGTGCCTTTCCTTGCTCTACCGTTAATACCGTATTCAATAATAAAACACCTTGTTCAGCCCAGCTTTGCAAATAGCCATGGGCTGGCACGTCAAACCCTTCGATATCTTGAGCGAGTTCTTTATACATATTGACAAGTGAAGGCGGTGTTTTTACACCAGGAAGAACAGAAAAACATAATCCGTGAGCTTGATTAGGGCCATGGTAAGGATCCTGCCCCAAAATCACCACTTTCACATCGCCAAACTCAGTCGATTTAAACGCGTTGAACACATCTTTCGCTGGAGGATAAACTACTTTGCCCGATGCTCTTTCACTTTCTACAAACGCTAAAGTCTGTTTAAAGTAATCTTGCTGTTTTTCAGCTCCGATAACATCGTGCCATGTGAGTTGAGACTTCATCCTCTATTCCTTCTACCTAAAACTTGCGCTTCAATTGTCGCAAAATAAGTAGAAGGAACAAAGAGAAGATTACTGCTTCTGTGGTGTACGGTAGTGACCCTGCCCCGTAATGTGACGATTTGGCGTAGGGTAACGAACAGGACGCGCAGCAGTATAAAAAGAAGAATAAGGCATAATGAACTCTCCATTGCATTGAACACAGAACAAGCCATGAAAAATTAATGCCAACATTTTCTTTTATTCAGTTTCACTTAATGCCTGATGATGAAACTCTCTTAGTTTGGCGATTTCTTGCGACCAAATTTCCGGGTCAATGGTCTCTAGAATCAGAGGTATACCATCAAATCTTGCATCTTTAGCAATATACTCAAAGCAGTGCCAGCCTATCTCTCCAACGCCTAAAGAGTGATGGCGGTCTACTTTGCCGCCTAACGCTATTTTTGAGTCATTAATGTGCATTGCCTTTAAATAGCGCATACCGACGATAGAATCGAACTCAGCAAACGTCGCGTCACAAGCAGCAAAACTACTCAAATCGTAACCTGCCGCAAATGTATGGCAGGTATCAATACAGACCCCCACACGCGATTTATCCTCCACCTGTTCAATAATCTCTGCTAGATGTTCAAATCGCCATCCCAAGTTGGTTCCTTGACCCGCCGTATTTTCGATAACGGCAACGACATCTGGAACCGCTTGGTGTGCAAGATTAATAGACTCGGCAATACGAGATAAACACTCTTCTTCTGAAATTTTCTTTAAGTGACTCCCAGGGTGGAAGTTGAGCAATGTTAGACCAAGCTGATGACAGCGCTCCATTTCATCAATAAACGCAGCCCGAGACTTAGCGAGTTTGTCCTCTTCAGGCGCACCCAAATTAATCAGGTATGAATCATGTGGCAATATCTGCTGCGCAGAAAAACCGAGCATTTTGCAGTTTGCTTTAAAAGCCGAGATGGTTTTCTGATCCAATGGCTTGGCCACCCATTGCCTCTGATTTTTCGTAAACAGAGCAAAAGCATTCGCGCCGATTTCACGAGCTCTGAGTGGAGCTTGATCAACACCACCCGCCGCAGAGACATGAGCACCAATAAATTTCTTTCCGTTGCTATTTTTTATCATTGTCATTTAATCACTTTACACTTTCAGAATGGCTACCAATTAACAAGTATTTAGTGCACTAGGTTCAATTTTTCAGCTAATTTTGTAGTAAATTTACAACAAAATGGTCACTTAAAAATTTTTTATACATTCAAATATATTGTAACCATGTTGTTTTTAAAGATTTTATTGATTTAGAACAATAAAATAACCTTCAATTATTTAATGTTTTTAGTTGTTATTTGACATAAATCAATACTATCATAGTGGATATTAGCTATATAATACGTAGCTCAACAAAATTCGAAAGTTAACACCAATTAACCACTAAGTGGACTAGGAGATAGTAATGATCCAAGGTATTCAAATCACTAAAGCAGCAAACGACGATCTACTTAACTCAATCTGGCTACTAGACAGCGAGAAAAACGAAGCACGTTGTGTTGCAGCAAACGCAGGCTTTGAAGCAGATCAAGTTGTTGCGATCAACGAACTTGGCGAGTACGAAAGCCGCGAAGTTGCTATCGAAACAGCACCACGCATCGAAGGTGGCCAACACCTAAATGTTAACGTTCTTAAGCGTGAAACTCTTGAAGATGCTGTTGCTCACCCAGAAAAGTACCCACAATTGACTATCCGCGTTTCTGGCTACGCAGTTCGTTTTAACTCACTAACAACTGAACAGCAACGTGACGTAATCGCACGTACTTTCACTGAGTCTCTATAATCTCAGTTTTTGAATTCGAAAAGGCGCTCATTGAGCGCCTTTTTTAATGTTTGCTCTATCTAAGCCACACGAGTGTAAGATACATTAACCCTATTCTTCCGCCACAGAATTGACAAGATGCTATTAGAAGGTATCGAAACCTTACTCGTTTTAAGCAAGGCGAAAACCATGAGCCGCACGGGCAGTCTGCTCTACATTAGCCAATCGGCCGTGAGTAAACGTATTGCCAATTTAGAAAGCAAGCTCGGTAAAAAACTGATCGTGCCAGATGGACGCAATGTTCAACTCACTCAGGATGCCCTCAATCTCATCAATAGTATTGGACCCGCTTTTAACGAGCTTCAGGGACTGATCAATGATCAACAGGTCATGGCGGATCAAAGCATGTTAAAACTCGATTGCTCGGAAACGTTGGTCGCGGGCTATTTGTCGACGGTTATCGCGGACTACTTTCAAATTGATCCCTATCTGACTCTAACCACTAACCACACACCAAGGATCGTTGAGCACGTTCAATCTGGGAAGGCGCACATTGGTGTATGTGCCGGTCATCTTTCCAAACAGAACAATCTGATGCAGTTTCACTTGATTGATGAAGCCTTCTATATCGTATCGAATCAAAAGCTTGCCGCCCTACCCAATACGATCATCACCAATGATCTTAATAATCCAGCGAACAGTTACCAACTCGATATTTTAACCCGTCTTAATATCAAGCCGATCATGCAGATGGACTCCTATTCAGCCGCCGCTCAACTAGCAATACAAGGAATAGCGCCAGCTTTAGTCCCAATCTCGGTGATCAAGGCGATGAAAATTGAGCCCAAATACTGCTCTCATTTCGAACAATTGAGCTCTCTATACCGCCCGATCCATATTTGCTGTCGAACGTCGTCTTATCAAAATCCAAGGATCAGAACATTGATAACAACCATTGCTGATGCTGTTCCCAAAGCAGCTTCAGTGCCATTAGCATAGACATGGTAATCACCAGAGGGCGGATCCATTTCTGCCCTTTGGTCACCACAACCTTTGCGCCTAGTTGTGCTCCGATAAATCCTCCTATCGCCATGACTAAACCGATCTCCCAGACAGGTAAGCCTGCCAGAACAAAAAACAGTAGCGCGGCAATATTAGACGTGAAGTTAAGCACCTTGGTTCGAGCGGTCGCATCCACCAGCGAAAAATGACCCAAAGCCACAAAACAAACGGTAAAGATAGAACCAGTTCCCGGACCAAAAAATCCATCATAGAATCCCACGCCTCCGCCAACGGAAAAGGCGAACATAGCTTCAGAGATCTTTGCCTGCCCTGAATACTGCTTGGTTTTTGGGGTAAGAAGGAAGTAGAGTGAGATAGCAACCAACAAAATCGGGATTAGGCTTGTTAAGACGCCAGCGTCGATATATTGCACCGCCTCAGCACCTACGGCTGAACCGATAAACGTACATGCTATCGCCAAACGCATTTCTTTAATGCTCACTAGGCCATTACGTACGAAATACCAGCTTGCGGAGAAGCTGCCAAACGAGCTTTGTAGTTTGTTGGTTGCTAGCGCTTGCGTAGGCGGAACACCAGCGGCAAGAAGTGCAGGCAGCGTAATTAAACCTCCGCCCCCAGCCATTGCGTCAATAAAGCCAGCAGTAGTCGCTGCGATGAAAAGAATCGTCAGTATTTCGAGTGTTAGTTCCATTCTCAATCAATTGGTTATCAAATATCTGTTAATCAAAATATCATCAAGTTAACAATTCACTTAGAGAAAGATTCGACTATAACCCATTCCATATTTTCAACAATGTTGAAATAAAAAAGCCCGCTCAAATGAGCGGGCAATGAGGTTGTCATATAAGCTCTGTTGCGAGCCTACTGATTTTTATTTCGCTTCGTTCGCCGCGACTCTTGCGTGCAGCTCTTGAACTGAAGTTACCGACGTTTTCGCGTCTGCAGTGTGTGCCATACACACTGCAAAAGCGGCGTTTAGCGTCGTTGTGTAGTTGACTTTCTCTGCCAGTGCGCCACGACGTAGTACTTTAGAATCCTCAATCGCTTGACGACCAGAAGCCGTGTTGACGATATAGGTGTACTCATTGTTCTTGATACGGTCAAGAATGTGTGGACGACCTTCGTGTACCTTGTTCACTAGACGAGGGTTAATACCCGCTTCACCTAGAATTACCGCTGTACCGTGCGTTGCATCTAGTTGGTAACCAAGCTTAGTGAGTTTAGAAGCAAGGTCCACTACACGCTGCTTATCGCCTTCACGAACAGACAGTAGCGCACGACCACCTTCAGGGTAAACCGCGCCACAACCAAGTTCTGCTTTAGCGTAAGCTTCAGCAAACGTTGCGCCGACACCCATCACTTCACCAGTAGAGCGCATTTCAGGGCCTAACAGTGGGTCAACACCAGGGAATTTGTTGAATGGTAGTACAACTTCTTTCACTGAGTAGTATGGTGGGATGATCTCTTTAGTGAAGCCCTGAGACTCTAGAGATTGCCCCGCCATAACACGCGCAGCGATTTTCGCTAGTGGTGCACCTGTTGCTTTCGATACGAATGGAACAGTACGTGCAGCACGTGGGTTGACTTCAATTAGGTAAACTTCGTTGTCTTTCACTGCGAACTGAGTGTTCATTAGACCACGTACACCAAGTTCGAATGCTAGCTTCTCAACTTGCTCGCGCATCTTGTCTTGGATTTCTTGGCTTAGCGTGTAAGCAGGAAGTGAACATGCCGAGTCACCTGAGTGAACGCCCGCTTGCTCGATATGCTCCATGATACCGCCGATAACCACACGCTCACCGTCACAGATAGCATCGATATCAACTTCCGTTGCATCATCTAGGAAACGGTCAAGAAGAACTGGCGACTCGTTCGATACGCTAACCGCTTCATTGAAGTAACGACGTAGGTCTTGCTCATCGTATACGATTTCCATCGCACGACCACCAAGTACATAGGAAGGACGTACAACAAGTGGGAAGCCAATTTCTTTCGATTTCTCAACCGCTTGTTCCATAGTCGTTACGGTCGCGTTTTCTGGCTGTAACAGGCCTAAACGCTCAACGGCTGCTTGGAAACGCTCACGGTCTTCGGCACGGTCGATTGCATCTGGGCTAGTACCAATGATAGGCACACCCGCAGCTTCAAGTGCACGAGCCAGTTTAAGTGGAGTCTGACCACCGTATTGAACGATAACGCCTTTTGGCTTCTCAACACGCACGATTGAAAGTACATCTTCCAGTGTTACAGGTTCGAAGTACAGACGGTCAGACGTATCGTAATCGGTAGAAACGGTCTCAGGGTTACAGTTCACCATGATAGTTTCGTAACCATCTTCACGTAGAGCTAGTGAAGCGTGAACACAACAGTAGTCAAATTCAATACCTTGGCCGATACGGTTTGGACCACCGCCAAGAACCATGATCTTATCTCTATCTGTCGGCTGAGCTTCACATTCGTCATCGTAAGATGAGTACATGTAAGCCGTATCAGATGAAAATTCAGCCGCACACGTATCTACGCGTTTGTATACTGGGTGAATATCATACTGGTCACGTAGACGACGGATTTCGCTTTCCGATACACCTAGGATTGAAGATAGGCGAGCATCAGAGAAACCTTTGCGTTTCATCTTACGCAGAACATCTTCCGTTAGACCAGCGAAGCCACCCGCTTTAACTTGGTTTTCTAGGTTAACAAGTTCTTCAATTTGAACAAGGAACCAACGGTCAATTTGCGTTAGGTTGAATACGCCATCAACTGACATACCTGCACGGAATGCATCAGCGATGTACCAGATACGCTCGGCACCAGCTTCTTTCAGCTCATGGCGAATAGTTGTTAGTGCGTCTGGCGCATCTAGGTCAACCATCTCGTCAAAACCATTTGCACCAACCTCTAGACCACGAAGTGCTTTTTGTAGAGATTCTTGTTGGTTACGACCGATCGCCATAACCTCACCAACAGACTTCATCTGAGTTGTTAGACGGTCGTTAGCACCTGCGAATTTCTCGAAGTTAAAACGAGGAATCTTTGTAACTACGTAGTCGATAGTTGGTTCGAATGATGCTGGAGTTGCGCCACCCGTGATGTCATTTTGTAGCTCATCAAGCGTAAAACCAACAGCCAGCTTCGCTGCAATCTTCGCGATTGGGAAACCCGTTGCTTTAGAAGCTAGAGCAGAAGAGCGAGATACACGAGGGTTCATCTCGATGATAACCATGCGGCCATCTTTCGGGTTGATACCAAACTGTACGTTAGAACCACCAGTTTCAACACCAATTTCGCGCAGTACCGCTAGAGATGCGTTACGCATCAGTTGGTATTCTTTGTCTGTCAACGTTTGAGCTGGAGCAACTGTAATTGAGTCACCCGTGTGGATACCCATTGGGTCGAAGTTTTCGATAGAACATACGATGATACAGTTGTCCGCTTTATCACGCACCACTTCCATCTCGTACTCTTTCCAACCGATTAGAGATTCATCGATTAGAAGTTCGTTTGTTGGAGAAAGGTCAAGACCACGACGACAAATCTCTTCGAACTCTTCTTTGTTATACGCGATACCACCACCGGTACCACCCATAGTGAATGAAGGACGAATAATACAAGGGAAGCCAACCATATCCAGTACAGCGTAAGCTTGTTCCATTGTTTTCGCCGTATCAGCACGTGGACACTCAAGGCCGATAGACTTCATCGCTTTATCGAAACGAGAACGGTCTTCTGCTTTATCGATAGCATCAGCCGTTGCACCAATCATCTCCACACCGAACTCGGCAAGGACGCCGTGCTTCTCTAGGTCTAGTGCACAGTTAAGCGCTGTCTGACCACCCATCGTTGGAAGCACCGCATCTGGACGCTCTTTTTCGATGATCTTACGCACGACTTCCCATTGAATTGGTTCAATGTAAGTTGCATCCGCCATGTCTGGGTCAGTCATGATGGTTGCTGGGTTCGAGTTAACAAGAATTACTCGGTAACCCTCTTCACGCAGTGCTTTACATGCTTGAGCACCAGAGTAGTCAAACTCACATGCCTGACCGATAACAATCGGGCCTGCACCTAGAATTAGAATACTTTTTATGTCAGTACGTTTTGGCATTCTCTACTACTCCGAATTAAGCGCTGTGTTGTTTGATTAGTTCGATAAAGTGGTCAAATAGCGGAGCCGCGTCATGTGGACCTGGGCTTGCTTCTGGGTGACCTTGGAAGCTAAATGCTGGCTTATCCGTACGGTGGATACCTTGAAGAGAGCCATCAAATAGTGACACGTGAGTTGCACGTAAGTTCTCAGGTAGTGTTGCTTCATCCGCTGCAAAACCGTGGTTCTGAGAAGTAATCATAACAACATTGCGGTCTAGGTCTTTAACTGGGTGGTTAGCACCATGGTGACCGAACTTCATCTTCACAGTCTTCGCACCAGAAGCTAGTGCTAGGATTTGGTGGCCAAGACAGATACCAAAGACTGGCAAACCTTTTTCTAGGAATACTTTTGTCGCTTCAATTGCGTAAGTACATGGTTCTGGGTCACCTGGGCCGTTCGATAAGAATACGCCATCAGGATTCAGAGCTAAGACTTCTTCCGCTGAAGTTTCCGCAGGAACAACGGTTAGGCGGCAGCCTCGGTCAACAAGCATGCGGAGGATGTTGCGTTTCGCACCGAAGTCGTAGGCAACAACATGATATGGCAACTCGCTATCGTCTTGCGCTTCAGGAAGTCCACCCTCAAGCGTCCACGAACCCTGTTTCCATTGGTACGCTTCTTTTGTTGTAACTTCTTTCGCAAGGTCCATACCTTTTAGGCCAGGGAATTCTTTTGCTTTAGCAAGAGCTAGAGCCTCGTCTAAGTTGTTACCAGCGACGATACAACCGTTCTGTGCACCTTTTTCACGCAAAATGCGAGTCAGTTTACGCGTATCGATATCAGCAATGCCGACGATATTTTGCGATTTAAGGTAATCAGAAAGGGATTGTTCGTTACGGAAGTTAGAAGCGATAAGAGGAAGATCGCGAATCACAAGGCCTTGTGCGTGGATTGAAGAAGATTCTTCGTCTTCGGTATTAGTACCGGTATTGCCAATGTGAGGATAAGTAAGGGTGACGATCTGTTGGGAATAGGAAGGATCAGTGAGGATTTCTTGGTACCCCGTCATCGAGGTATTAAAAACAACTTCACCAACGGATATACCATCTGCTCCAATGGAAACACCGCGGAACACTGTCCCATCTTCTAGGACTAACAGTGCTGATTTACTCAAGACAACCTCCAGAATAAAAATGCAAAAATAATAAATTTAACTGCAAATTTGCCTTCCTTGGCGCAATAAAAAAGCGCAAATAGGTATTTTAGACAAATTGGCGGTATTCTAAAGACGCTTGCGGTTCGTGTCAACATAGACATGAAAATAAATTTACTATTTAAAGTAGTTAAAACAAAAAATGGTTTTAGACCCCTAAAAAAACAAGTTTAGTCGCGATTAGCAATCGTGTTTATGAAAATAGGGTGAATCTCACTAACCATAACAGATTTCAGATCACACTTTTTTAGCCATGATTTACGCAAACGTTGCACCACTAAAGTTAACCTACACTTTTAAGGGGTTAATGCCAATAAATGACAATAATCGCCAAAAACACAACTAAACTCAACTACTCACTGCACTTAAATAAAGGGTATAGCTGACCCTAACTATGGACAGATACAAAAAGCGCCGGGACAACCCAGCGCATAATTATTTAATATTGGTTTATTGATTTGATCGTATTGACCCATTCACCCCAAATTAGAGTTCATTGAGTCCAAGTACATCTGTCATTGTATAAAAACCGGCTGGTTTCTCTTTTAGCCATACCGCCGCTTTCACAGCACCGTTGGCAAACGTCATTCTATCGGTCGCCTTGTGCGTAATCTCAACACGTTCACCAATATCAGCAAACATAGCGGTATGTTCACCAATGATGTCGCCTGCACGAATGGTTGCGAAGCCGATTTCATCTTTTGTACGTTCACCCGTAATACCCTCACGTGCGTATACGGCGACGTCATTCAGCTTATTGCCCATCGCTCCAGCAATTGCTTCGCCCATACCGATAGCAGTCCCTGAAGGAGCATCGACTTTATGTCGGTGGTGCGCTTCTACAATTTCGATATCGCAGTAATCACCCATTACTTTGGCGGCTTTCTCTAGAAGTTTAAATACTAGGTTAACGCCAACCGAGTAATTTGGTGCCATCACAACAGGGATCGCTTTAGCATGCTGATCAATCATTTCACGCTCTTGATCTGAAAATCCGGTTGTCCCGATCACAATGCACTTTCCGTGTTGCTTACAAAGTTCAATATTCGCCAGCGTGCTCGCGGGTGCGGTAAAGTCAATGATCACATCAAAGTTATCGACCTCTTTTGCTAGGTCATCTGTCAGAAAAACATCGAGCTTTCCTTCACCGCATAATTCGCCAATATCCACACCTACTAATGATGATTCAGGGCGTTCTGAGCCAGCTGCCACTTGAGCTTGCTGGTTTAAGTAAGTCGCTTTAACTAGATTGCGGCCCATACGACCCGCTGCTCCTGCAATTGCAATACGTACCATTGCATTTTCTCCATTCTTCGAATAGTTGTTCTTATAGCCAATTGGATAAAACTAACAGCATTAATAGGCGATGGCTAGTCGACTATGAAGTGCAAGTTAGCAAAACTCTTTTACTACTCGCTCTAGAACCGGAACATTGGCTTCAGGGAAGGTGTAATTAACAAGTTCATCTATCGCTACCCACAAACCCTGTTGCCCCTCTTTACCGTAGGGTTCACCTTCAAATTGAGTGACTGTAATGAAATCAAATTTGAGTGACTTATCCGGATAATCAAACTCCAAGTGTTCAAAAGGTTGCTGCTCAGTAGTCGTAATACCAATTTCTTCTTCAAGCTCTCGAATCATGGCCTGCTCGATGGTTTCACCCTGTTCAACTTTACCGCCAGGAAACTCCCAGAAGCCCCCTTTATGCTTGTCATCTGGACGTTTTGTAATGAATACCTGTGATTTATCGAGGTTAAAAATAATACCCGCGACAATATGGATTCTTTTCATCTGACTTCCTAATTACTTTTTTTGCCATACCCTGCAACGGGGCAGACTGTTCTAATTACAAACATTAGATACAAAAAGAGCCGCAAAAGCGACTCTTTATATTATCAATTTTCCATAGCAGCACGCGTTAAGGACAACAAGGCAATGCGGAGTTTACGTAAGTAAATAGGCACTGCCGACACTATCCTCAACCAAGACAAAACATTAGTTTATTTGTCCGTGACACTGCTTGTATTTTTTACCGCTACCACATGGGCATGGTTCGTTACGTCCCACTTTACGTTCATCACGAACGACCGGTTGGTGACCACCTTGCGAATCATCATTATCAGACAACTGATTATCAGCAGACGCATGTTGAGCTTGCGCACGTCGAGCGGCTTCTTCAGCTTGAGCACGACGCTGAGCTTCCATACGCTCTACTTCTTCTTGCTGTTGAACACGGACCTTAGAAAGAATCGTGATCACGTCAGATTTTAGAGAATCAAGAAGACCTTCAAACAGTTCAAATGACTCACGTTTGTATTCTTGCTTAGGGTTCTTCTGTGCATAGCCACGTAAGTGGATACCTTGACGAAGATGATCCATCGCCGCTAAGTGTTCTTTCCACAATGTATCTAGCGTTTGTAGCATGACAGATTTTTCAAAGTTACGGAGCACTTGCGCACCGACCACTTCTTCTTTCTGTTTGTAAACGGCTACCGCGGTATCTAGGATCTTCTCGCGCAATGCTTCTTCGTACAGTTTGTCGTCTTCCTCAAGCCACTGTTTGATTGGGGCATCGAGGTCAAAGTCATTTTTAAGACGCTCTTGAAGACCTTCAATATCCCACATATCTTCCAGAGATTGTGGTGGGATGTACTCATCAATCGTTGCAGACAGAACGTCAACGCGGTTTTGTTCGATCATTTCGCTGATGTCTTCAACATTCATCAGTTCATCGCGAAGTTCGTAAACAACCTTACGCTGGTCATTCGCCACGTCATCGTATTCTAGCAACTGCTTACGGATATCGAAGTTGCGACCTTCCACTTTACGCTGAGCTTTCTCAATCGAACGAGACAACATCTTAGATTCAATCGCTTCACCCTCATCCATACCACTTTGGATCAGGCTTGCCATACGATCAGAGGTGAAGATACGCAGCAGTGAGTCTTCCATCGATAGGTAGAAACGAGAAGAACCTGCATCACCTTGACGACCAGAACGACCACGTAACTGGTTGTCGATACGGCGAGATTCATGACGCTCTGTACCAATAATATGTAAACCGCCCGCTTCAAGAACTTGGTCGTGAACCACTTTCCATTCAGCTTTAATTGCATCAATCTGCTCTTGTGAAGGATTTTGCAATGCCTCCACTTTCGCTTGCCAGCTACCACCCAACACGATGTCGGTACCACGACCAGCCATGTTTGTCGCGATGGTGACTGCACCAGGAATACCTGCTTCTGCAACGATCTCAGCTTCTCGTTCGTGGAACTTGGCGTTCAGAACATTGTGCTTAATTTTGGCTTTCTTCAATGCGTTAGAAAGAAGCTCAGATTTTTCAATCGAAACCGTACCCACTAGAGATGGCTGACCTTTCTCAACACGTTCTTTAATGTCTTCGATGATCGCGTTGAATTTTTCCGCTTCGGTACGATAAACCACATCTGGCATATCATTACGAATCATTGGTTTGTTGGTTGGAATAACAACCGTTTCAAGACCATAGATAGACTGGAATTCGAACGCTTCTGTATCTGCGGTACCTGTCATACCTGACAGTTTTTCGTATAAACGGAAATAGTTCTGGAAAGTGATCGATGCCAGAGTCTGGTTTTCATTCTGGATCTTCACGCCTTCTTTTGCTTCTACCGCTTGGTGTAGACCTTCTGACCAACGACGTCCTGGCATTGTACGACCAGTGTGTTCGTCAACAATAACCACTTCACCATCATCAGTAACGATGTAATCGACGTTTTTCTCAAACAGTACGTGAGCACGCAGAGCTGCGTTCACGTGATGCAGTAGACTGATATTGGTTGGAGAGTAAAGTGTGTCACCCTCTTCCATCAGTCCATTTTTGATCATTAGCTCTTCAACAAATTCTTGACCCGTTTCAGTCAAGTGAACTTGCTTAGACTTCTCATCTACAGTGTAGTGACCGTCACCGCGGTACTCTTCTGAATCTTCTTTATCTTGTTTTTGTAGCTGTGGGATCAGAGTATTAATGCGAGTGTAGAGCTCTGAGCTGTCTTCAGCAGGACCTGAAATGATCAGCGGCGTACGCGCTTCATCAATCAGAATCGAGTCCACCTCATCGACAACAGCAAAGAAGCGTTCACGCTGTACGCGGTCTTCCGCACGGAAAGCCATATTATCGCGTAAGTAGTCGAAACCAAATTCGTTGTTTGTGCCGTACAGGATATCGGCTAGGTAAGCTTGCTTCTTCTCTGGTGGCGCCATGTTAGGCACGTTCACACCAACAGTCATACCTAGGAATTCGAATAAAGGACGGTTTGTTTCTGCATCACGTTTGGCTAGATAGTCATTCACCGTTACAACGTGGACACCTTTACCAGGAAGGGCATTTAAGTAGGCAGGTAAGGTTGCTGTCAGTGTTTTACCTTCACCTGTACGCATTTCTGCGATTTGGCCTGCGTTCAGTACCATACCACCGATGAGCTGAACGTCGAAATGGCGCATGCCATAAACACGCTTAGATGCTTCACGTACCGTTGCAAAAGCTTCTGGTAGTAATTTATCTAACGTTTCACCTTGTTCTAAACGCTGACGGAACTCAACCGTTTTAGCTTTTAACTCTTCGTCAGATAGAGCTTCAAACGTTGGTTCGTAATTATTAATCTCTTTTACAATTTTTCTCAGGCGTCGCAGTGTTCTGTCATTGCGACTGCCAATTACCTTTGTCAGTAGCTTAGTTATCATTTGCTATGAATCTCTCTTTATTTAGATCGGGCCCGATCTATTTCAATGCCTTCAGTCTCTAACAGTTTTTTACTAAGAATACTGAGATAAATCACGTAACTCAGATATTGAGATGAGAACTCTAGATTTCAAGGCTTATATCACTATAAGTGGCGCATAGTTTATGAAATTTTGCCTCCGACAACCAATAACAAGGTGATTTGTTTGAAGCATTCTTTATTTTTTGACGTTATATGATGGAAGTTTATTCGTTACCTCCCCTATCTTCGTTCCAATCCTTTGACTAAAATAGGGCTGACTATGGAACTTGAGGCTCATTATGAGAGACCATCGCCCGACGTTAGGTGACGAGATCATTGCCGATTCACGACTTTCACAGCTCCAACAGCACGCGAAAGAGATCATGACGATCAACAAAGAATTAAAGGCAATTCTGCCCAGAGGCGCGGAAGATCATTGCCGGGTGGCAAACATTCGCGACAATCAACTGATCCTCGAAGTTGCCAGTGCAGGGATCAAAATGAAGATCGACTATGAGCGTTTGCATATTCTTAATCAATTACGAGCAAAAGGTTTTGCTCGCCTCATTGGTGTGACGGTGCAGATCAACCCAGATCTTTATCGAAGTCGTGAAGAGAAAAAAGAGATATCAAAGCCTCGCGACCCTATCTCTGAAACAGCCGCTCAGTACTTAGAAATGATTGCCAGCGGTGCATCACCTAAAGTTAAGGCTCGTTTGGAGAGCTTAGCGAAGCTTGCTAAGAAAGATTAGTTTTATTGCAGGCATAAAAAAGCCAGACTCTCGTCTGGCTTTTTTAGCAATTTTTTACGCTAAAACCACATTAGGTTCAGCAAAAGCGACTGGTGAGGTAGCTTCTTCTTCGAATGTTACCCACTCCCAAGCTTCTTGATCAGCTAGAACAGAGCGAAGTAGTTGGTTGTTCAGACCATGGCCTGATTTGAACGCACGGAACTCACCAATAATTGGATGACCACACATGTAAAGATCACCAATTGCATCAAGAACTTTATGCGTCACAAACTCATTTTCGAAACGAAGACCTTCTTCATTCAAGATACGGTACTCATCGAGCACGATAGCGTTATCGAAGCTACCACCTAGAACTAGGTTCTGTGATTGAAGGTATTCAATATCACGCATGAAACCAAACGTACGTGCACGAGAGATTTCTTTCACGAAGCCTTGAGAAGAGAAGTCAAACAACAAATGTTGCTCATCTGCATCAATCGCTGGGTGATTAAATTCGATTTCGAAATCCATGCGGAAACCATCGAAAGGAACAAACTCAGCCCATTTATCGCCATCTTCAAAACGTACTGGCTTCTTAATGCGGATAAAGCGTTTCGCCGCGTTTTGCTCTTCAATACCAGCCTGTTGCAATAAGAATACAAACGGGCTCGCACTGCCATCCATAATTGGAATTTCTGGCGCGTCGACTTCAACAACGATGTTGTCAATGCCCATGCCAGCAAGAGCCGCATTTAAGTGCTCTACTGTAGAGATACGTACGCCTTGATCATTCACCAGCGCTGTACATAGCATTGTATCGCGAACAGATTCTGGATCCGCAGGAAAATCAACCGGTGGATTTACATCGGTACGGCGGTAAATAATGCCTGTATTTGCAGCTGCTGGGCGAAGAGTAAGTGTGACTTTACGACCAGAGTGGAGACCCACACCAGTTGTTTTCACTATTTCTTTCAGAGTACGTTGTCTGATCATCTACTTTGCCTCAGTAAAAATGCTACAAATCACGGTCAATGGTGATATTGACCGTGCATGCTACCACAAAATTGAACAGTGTCAAATTGCGATTGTATTAGTCAGCTTGACGACGTAAGAAGGCTGGAATATCTAAGTAGCCGCTTTCTTTGTCCGCTTTCGGCGCTGCACTTTGGCTTGCACTCGAACCAGACGACGCAGATGTCGTTGGCTGAGGAGTCACCTGTGGCTTGTCTTGCAAAGTTGGTGCCGTTTTCTCTTCCACTTTATTGACGGTTACATGCTGAGATGTCACCGCTTGTGGTTGAGTCTGTGGCTGAGCAACTGGCGCAACTTTCGCCTTACCGCCCGCAACTAGCGTGATGTCAGGTTTCTTCTCGTTACCAATACCCGTAGCAACAACTGTTACACGAATTTCATCTGCCATATCAGGATCAAGTGAAGTACCGATAACAACTGTAGCGTTATCTGATGCAAAAGCTTTTACTGTATTACCTACAGTTTCAAACTCGTCTAGACGCATATCTAGACCCGCAGTGATGTTCACAAGTACACCACGTGCGCCAGCAAGATCGATATCTTCAAGCAGCGGGCTTGAAATCGCCATTTCAGCCGCTTCTTCTGCACGGTCTTCACCTTTTGCAACACCGCTACCCATCATCGCATGACCCATTTCCGACATAACTGTACGTACGTCAGCAAAGTCGACGTTAATCATGCCAGGACGAGTAATCAGCTCTGCAATACCCTGTACTGCATTCTTCAATACATCGTTAGCACTCGCAAAGGCTTCAAGTAGTGTGATACCACGACCAAGTACTTTGAGAAGCTTTTCATTAGGAATCGTGATTAATGAATCCACATGTTTAGAAAGCTCTTCAATGCCTTGTTCAGCAAACGCTAGGCGTTTCTTGCCTTCAAAGCTAAATGGCTTAGTCACTACAGCAACAGTCAAGATATTGAGCTCTCTTGCTACTTCTGCAATTACTGGGGCTGCACCTGTACCAGTACCACCACCCATACCAGCTGCGATAAATACCATATCGGCACCACTCAGCTCTTCTTTAATTCGATCACGATCTTCGAGAGCTGCGTCACGCCCGACTTGTGGGTTTGCACCTGCGCCAAGTCCTTTTGTGATATCACCACCAATCTGAATAACGCTATTCACGCTGGTTTTACGAAGTGCCTGAGCATCAGTATTAATACTAATAAACTCAACACCTTCGATGGATTCACGTACCATGTGTTCAACGGCGTTACCGCCACCGCCACCAACCCCAACGACTTTAATTACTGCATCGTCAGACATTTCCATCATCGGTTCAAACATGTGTTATCTCCGTTTTTCCTGCTGCTCAGGTTAAAACTCTTTTTGTATCCAATTACGCAAACGACCAAATAAACCCGTTACAGAGGCACGAGAGGGCTCGTTATACTCAGTATCATCATTTACTCGTGCATCTCTTGCGTAATGAAGTAAACCAACTGCCGTAGAATGATACGGCTCTTTAACGTAATCAGTTAAGCCACTCACCTCTAACGGTTTGCCGACTCTAACTTGGTTGCGGAATACACGTTCCGCACATTCTACCAAACCTTCAATCTGTGCCGCTCCTCCTGTGAGCACCACTCCTGCGGCTAGGTGATGTTTAATCCCTTCTTCGCGCAGTTTTTCTTGTACGGTATCGATAGTTTGGTTAACCAGTCCCATAAGCTCAGTATAACGAGGCTCAATCACTTCAGACAAAGTCTGTCTTTGTAAACTGCGTGATGGGCGTCCGCCTACACTTGGAACGTTAACTGTATCATCTTTACTGACTAACTCACTTAGAGCACAGCCATATTTCACTTTAATTTCTTCAGCATCACTAACTGGGGTGCCGAAGGCAAAAGCGATGTCACTTGTCACTGCATTGCCAGCGTATGAAAACACTTCGGTATGACGCAATGCGCCGCCAGTCCAAATGGATACATCCATCGTACCAGCACCGATGTCTACAACACAAACACCAAGCTCTCGTTCATCTTCAGTGATCACAGCATTACTCGCTGCTAACCCTGAATAAACCAGATGCTCAACTTTGAGTCCACAACGCTCGACTGCTTTTATGATATTTCTCGCCATATCATTGTGACAAGAGATCAGGTGCACGCTCACTTCCATGCGCACTCCTGATAAACCTAGCGGATTTTTTATCCCTTCTTGATAATCAATCGTAAATTCTTGAGGGATAACGTGCAGAATGCGCTGTTCGTCACCAATCTTAATTGATTTGGCAGTATGAATCGCACGATCCATATCTTCTTGAGAAACCTCTTCATCCGAAATGGTTCCCATGCCTTTCTCAATTCGGCTAGCAATGTGACGCCCTGAAAGGGAGATAAACACATTCGTGATATCGCATTCTGCCATCAGCTCTGCTTGATCGACCGCTCGCTGAACCGATTTAACCACCGATTCAAGGTCATTCACGCCACCTTTATCCATCCCGCGGGAAGGACTGCTGCCTGCGCCAATAATATTGATTTGACCATCAGGCAATACTTCACCCACGAGAGCCGATACGGTTGCAGTGCCTATATCAAGACCAACAATAATGCTGTCATCAGCGGTCTTAGTCATCTGTATTCTCTTGCTCTAACTCTTGTTCTGGGAACCATCCAATTGAAGCTCCCGTATCATACCTGAGGTCGATGTAGCTTACTCGCTGAGCATCGCTACCCAAATTCTGATAAAGCGACACAAAGCGCTCTATCCGTTCCTGTAGTGACTCTTTGCCTAGCTCGAGGCGAATTCCGTTATCTAGGATAATCTGCCAAGCTCGGCGTTCATTCAACACCAAGGAAGTAATCGTTAAGTTAAGTGACTGAAACTTTGGACTGATCTCTCGCCACACTCGCAACACTTCTTCGCTACTGTTTTGAGGTCCATAAAGTTTTACTCGCTCTTCATCCAATTTGGCTATGTCACCGTCAAAAACTTGCCCATCTTCATTGAGTAGTGCATTGCCATTCCAGATAGCCTCTGCATGAAACTCAGTAAGAAAGACTTTAACCGTGTCAGGCCATTGTTTACGAATTGAGGCATGTGATACCCAGGGGATAGACTCGGCCATATTTTGTAGCACGTTAATATCCTGCGACATAAACGTCCCAACATGATCAAGCTGAGCAAATGCTCGCTGCACATCAGCTGCTGAAACGTAATGTAATTCACCCTGGAGTACGATTTTAGATAGTGGAAGACGCTGGTCGTCCCACATCCAAGAGATCGTAGAGTAAAGGAGAGAGCCTATTAACAACAACACCACCAGCAAGAATGCGCCACCTAGAGCGTGTTCTTTTACTAGTGGTTTAGAGGTTAAACGACGGCCTTCATTAAAAGCACTTTTAATCAAAGTCCATAGTCCTTGCCAATTAGCTCGCTTATTTTCCCTATCTCAATTCGTATATAGAGGCAAAAGCACTTACTTTAACCTTCGGATTATACTGGCGTCATAGAAAGTATCAAACACTGAAATTAAGAAATCGCCACTTAAAACGCAATAAGTGACGCAATTAGTCAAAATTCAATGTTTAATTCAAGCTTGAGACATCTTATCGATATTTAACTCAAGAGCTTCGAGCTGTTTCGCTACCTTACCAACATCACCCGCACCTTGAGTTAGTACTAAGTCACCATCTTGTAAAACATTAGCGAGAACTGAAGGTAAAGCCTTGCTATCTGGAACAAAAATCGGATCAATCTTACCGCGACTGCGAATAGTCCTACATAAAGAGCGTCCATCGGCTCCCGAGATAGGTTTCTCTCCTGCAGAATAAACATCCAACATGATCAGAACATCAACTTGTTCGAGTACATTGGCGAAATCATCGTAAAGATCTCGTGTTCGGCTATAACGGTGAGGCTGAAAAATCATAACGAGACGTTTATCCTGCCAACCATTGCGCGCAGCTTGAATGGTCACATCAACTTCCGTTGGATGATGTCCATAATCATCGACCAGCATGGCCTGACCATTACCGGTATTGAACTCACCAAGGTGTTCAAATCGGCGTCCTGTACCTTGAGTTCCGGCCATGGCTTTTAGAATAGCTTCATCACTGATGTCATCCTCAGTAGCAACCGCGATTGCCGCAGACGCATTCAGTGCGTTGTGCCTACCAGGAATATTGAGAGTAATATCTAAATCCGGTTTGCCATGGCGAATAACGGTAAATTTGCCTTGTTGCCCTTCTTGTCGGTAATGGGTAATACGTACATCCGCATCCTCAGAGAAACCATAGGTGATCACCTGACGGCTAATGCTTGGAACCAGTTCTCGTACAACAGGATCATCAATGCATACGATCGCTTGACCGTAAAATGGAAGGTTGTGAAGAAAATCGATAAATGTCTGCTTTAGAGTCTCAAAATCACCACCATAGGTATCCATATGGTCAGCTTCGATATTGGTAACGATGCTGACCATTGGCTGAAGGTGTAGGAATGAAGCATCACTTTCATCCGCTTCTGCAATTAAAATACGGCTCGAACCCAAACGGGCGTTAGTTCCCGCACTCTTAACAAGACCGCCATTAACGAACGTTGGATCTAAGCCAGCTTCTGAGTAAATTTGTGTGACAAGTGCAGTGGTGGTGGTTTTACCATGTGTACCAGCAACCGCTATGCCGTGGCGGAAGCGCATTAGCTCAGCAAGCATTTCAGCGCGACGAACGACCGGAATACGTGCTGCGCGCGCTGCAATTATCTCTGGGTTTTCTTCATTGATGGCAGTTGAAACAACGACAACACTCGCCTCTGAAACATTTTCTTTTGCATGGCCAATAAATACTGTCGCGCCTTTCTTAATCAGACGTTCTGTCGTCACATTAGCCGCAATATCTGAACCAGAAATTTGATATCCTTCATTCAGTAATACTTCGGCAATACCGCTCATACCTGCACCACCAATACCAATGAAGTGAATGCATTTTACGCGGCGCATCTCTGGCACCATAGCTCTAATCTGAGCCAAATCTTGAGTATGTTTAACTGTCATGATTCTTTCTCGTTATTTCGTCAGTGCAATAATGGCTTCAGAGACCACACTATCTGCATCTAACTTAGCAGCGTCTCGTGCTTTCTTTGCCATATCCAGCAAAGCCGCGCGATCTAACTGTTGAATTTCGTTCGCAAGTTTCTCTACGGTGAGTTCAGGCTGCTCAATCATTTTTGCTGCGCCACACTCTACCAAATGGTCAGCATTTAAGGCCTGTTGTCTATCTTTATGCATAAACGGGATAAAGATAGCCCCGACACCCGCTGCGGATACTTCAGATACGGTCAGCGCACCTGAGCGACACACAAGTAAATCGGCCCATTGATAAGCTGCGGCTACATCATCGATAAACTCGACCACTTCCGCGCTCTCGACTTGATGCTCGGCGTATGCTTGCGCCACTTCCTGCTGGTTGTTTTTACCAGCCTGATGGCGAATCTGATAGCCAGCGCCAAGCTTAGCCATCACTTCAGGTAACGTTCGGTTAAGGATCTGAGCACCTTGGCTGCCTCCCATAACCAAAATTCTGATATCACCATCACGCAGACTCATTCGGCTAGCAGGCGGTTCAATTGCCACCACATCTTCACGTACAGGGTTACCAACAACTGGTGCCGCAGGGAAAGCCCCTGGGAAAGCCTGAAAAACCTGACGAGCTATCTTAGATAGCCATTGATTTGTAAGCCCCGCGACTGCGTTTTGTTCATGCAGAACAACAGGAATACCAAGTGACCATGCAGCGATTCCGCCCGGCCCACTTACGTAGCCCCCCATACCAAGAACGGCATCTGGCTTCCAACGCTTCATATGAGCTCTAGCCTGAAACACAGCATTGATAATCTGCAATGGTGCGGCAATTAATCGACCAATGCCTTGACCGCGTAGACCTTTTACTTTGATAAAGTCGATCTCGATACCGTGTTTCGGTACTAAATCCGCTTCCATACGATCAGCCGTACCCAACCAGCGAATATCCCAACCTTGCGACTGAAGCTTTTTCGCTACGGCAAGTCCCGGGAAAACATGGCCGCCGGTCCCGCCAGCCATAACCATTAATCTTTTATTCGTTTTCATCTGTATTTAACTTTTGTTCTTGTGTTTCTGCACTACCCAATCGGCACTCATGATCGATACGCAGTAAAATGGAAACGGCAACAGCCATGACGATCAAACTCGAACCACCATAACTGATCAGAGGTAACGTCAAACCTTTGGTGGGTACCATACCCGCAGCGGCACCGACGTTTACTAGAGTTTGGAAAGCAAACCAAATCCCGATACCAAATGCTAAATAGCCACCAAAGAGTTGGTTGTTCTCAAATGCCTTACGACCAATATAAATCGCTTTTAACACCAAACTAAAAATCAGCATCAATACCAGTATAACCCCCACATAACCTAACTCTTCGGCAAGCACGGCGAAGACAAAGTCAGTATGCGCTTCTGGTAGATATTCCAATTTTTGAATTGAGTTGCCTAACCCTTGGCCGAACCACTCGCCACGGCCAAATGCCATCAAAGATTGAGTTAACTGATATCCGCTGCCAAATGGGTCATCCCACGGATCCATGAAAGAGGTAACACGGCGCATTCGGTAAGGTTCAATATAGATAAGCGTTGCAACAGCAACCAAACCTACGACCATCAAAGCAAGAAACTGAGTCAGCTTGGCTCCAGCAATAAACAACATACCAAACAGAGTAACCAACATCACGATGACGGTACCTAAGTCGGGCTGGAGCAACAGTAAACTCGCCAACGTTGCAAAGACGATGATCGGCTTGATAAAACCGCCGAAAAAGCTCGACCGAACTTCTTCACTCTTTCGCACTAGATAACCAGACATGAAGATGAACAACGACAGTTTGGCGACTTCTGCTGGCTGTAAGTTAAACAATCCTAATGGAATCCATCGCGAAGCACCGTTGACCGACTTACCCGCAACGAGCACGACGATGAGTAGTCCGATTGAAAGCAACAAAAGCCAAGTACTGAACTCTAACCAACGCTTGATCGGGACTTGGAGGATAACGGCCGAGGCGGAGATGGCCAGCACCAAGAAAATGGCGTGGCGAAACATAAAGTGAAAAGGTTGGTCAGTTAGCCGAGAACTGATTGGAAACGAAGCAGAGGTCACCATCACCAGCCCAGTCAGCATCAACCCCAAAGAGATCCATACTAACTGTCGGTCATACAGGGCTTCGGGTGACGATGTGGTCACCCAACGTTTGATGCTGCCAAAAACGTTTCGAATTTGCATAGTTCCCTACGTTATTTATGCGTAAGCTTTCGCTAGCTCAGTGAATGCATCTCCACGAGCCATAAAATTACTGAACTGGTCAAAGCTGGCACAGGCTGGAGAAAGTAATACCATATCTCCAGCAATCACATTGGGTGCTAACCACTGAATGATCTCTTCCATATTGTCAAAACGCTGAGCGCTTGGATGAAGCGGCATAAACTGGTCACCGTCCTCACCAAAACAGCACAATTGAAGCTTCAGAGGCTTGAGTATCGGTTCTAACTGGGAGAAATCAGCACCTTTACCGACACCACCCACTAAAAGATACAGAGTACCTTCCAGTTCAAGACCTGCCAATGCTGCCATAGTGCTGGCGACATTCGTCGCTTTCGAATCATTGACCCACTTAACACCACGATTATCGGCAACCACTTGGCAGCGATGTGTCAAACCGCTGTAAGATTTCAACGCAGCTAAGCCTTTTTCGATATCAACGCCGACTTGCGCTAACAAGGCTAATACCACTAATGCGTTGGCAACATTATGACGACCAACAAGTGAGAGTTCCGACGTAGGGCAAATAAGCGTGCCATTTACTGAAATATACTCGATACCATGCTGCGCAGTGACGGCAAACTGGGTTGGCTCAACCAGACTAAATTCGATCACGTTGTGTCCATCATGGTCTGGGTAGGTTTGTTTATCGTCAGCGTTGACCACACAAGCTTCAGCATGCTCAAAGATGCGCAACTTTGCTTGGCGATAATCTTCCATACCTTGGTAACGATCCATATGGTCTTCGGATAGATTCAAAAACGCCACCGCTTTTGGCGCTAGTGAGCGCGTCGTTTCTAACTGGAAGCTGGACAGTTCTAGAACATATAAATCCGCATCCAACGCGAGAAGATCTAACGCAGGCACACCAATGTTGCCACCTACACCGACTTTAAGACCCGCCGCTTTAGCAACCTGCCCTGTCCAATCCGTGACTGTACTCTTACCATTCGAGCCAGTAATGGCGATCACTGGTTTATCGACTTGCCACGCAAACAGCTCGATATCGCCAACAACAGGGATATTCTTGGCGAGCACCTGCTGAATTTCGGGCGTCGCTAAAGCAATTCCGGGATTAGTCACAACCAGATCAGCGTCAAGTAGCCAGTTCAGATTCCAACTTCCACTATGTAGTTCAATCCCCTGAGGTAAGGCTTCACTGCCCGGTGGGTTTTCACGCGTATCGATAACGCGAACATCTAGCGTTTTCTGTAATGAGGTTAAGTACTTAACGACAGAGAGCCCGGTGATACCGAGCCCTACAACAACGACTTTCTCAATACCTTGCCAACGATCCGTGGTCATGGTGTGAACTTCCTTATCGAACTTTAAGCGTTGCTAAACCAACAAGAACAAGAACAATAGAGATGATCCAAAAACGAACGATCACTCGTGGTTCAGGCCAACCTTTTAGCTCGTAGTGATGGTGAATGGGTGCCATACGGAAAATACGTTGACCACGCAACTTATAGGAACCGACCTGTAAGATTACAGAAAGCGTTTCCATTACAAAAACACCACCCATAATCACTAAAACAAATTCCTGACGAACCAACACTGCAATAGTACCAAGCGCACCACCTAAGGCGAGTGAACCCACGTCACCCATAAACACTTGCGCAGGGTAAGTGTTGAACCATAGGAAACCAAGTCCTGCGCCCACTATGGCGGTACAAACGACCACTAGCTCCGACGCTTGCGGGATGTAGGGAATATGGAGGTAATTCGCAAAGTTGACGTTGCCCGTCGCCCAAGCAATAGCCGCAAAACCGGCTGAAACTAACACCGTTGGCATAATCGCTAGGCCATCCAGACCATCGGTCAAGTTCACTGCATTACTGGTACCTACAATAACGAAGTAAGTCAGTACAATGTACATCAAGCCAAGTTGAGGCATGATCTCTTTGAAAAACGGTACCACTAGCTGAGTTGCTGCGGTGTCTTTACCATGCGCGTATAGAGCAAAAGCGACAACCAACGCAATGGCAGACTGCCAAAAGTACTTCCAGCGAGCAATCAAACCATCGGTGTTTTTACGCACGACCTTGCGGTAGTCATCAACAAACCCGACTGCACCGTAACCAATAAGAACAGCCAAAACTGCCCATACATAAGGATTTGAGAGATCCGTCCATAACAGAACCGTCGTTACGATGGCCGTCAGAATCATTATCCCGCCCATTGTAGGCGTACCGCGTTTGCTGAAGTGAGACTCAGGGCCTTCATTTCGAACCACCTGACCGATCTGCAATAACTGCAAACGGCGGATCATGATTGGCCCCATCCACAATGAAATACCTAACGCGGTCAGTACACTCACAATCGCACGAAACGAGAGGTACTCAAATAATCGGAAGAATGAAAAATATGGCTGTAGCAGCTCCGCGAGCCAAATAATCATGTATACATCTCCTTGACAGCAGTAGCGACTTTACTCATTCCAGCACTATTTGCCCCTTTGACTAGCAGTGTTTGTGGTTCTTGATGCTGTACTATCTGCTGTTTAATATAATCAATCATGCTCTGATGGCTATCAAAATGAAGACCATCACACTCATTGCTGATCGCTTTTGCATCAGCACCATAAGTGAGCACGTGTTCGAATTTGAATGGGGCTGCATGTTCTCCGACTTGACGGTGAAGTGCAAGACTTTCATCGCCTAACTCAGCCATATTACCCAAAATTAACCAACGAATTCCGTTGAAGCTCGCCAACAGATCCGCCGCGGCTTTCATCGCAGGTACGCTGGCATTATAACTATCGTCAATAAGCTTGATCTTGTCGTTGAGCTCAATCACCTCAACTCGACCTTTAACCTTGCTTAAATGAGCCAATCCGGTTTGTACCATTTCTAGATTGGCGCCAAGCTCTAACGCCAATGCTGTCGCCGCCAATGCATTAGCAACGTTGTGTTGACCAACAATGCCAAGTTTGACTGCAATCTCTCCAACCGGTGAAACCAGAGTAAAGCTCGCTTCACCACTCGCATTAAGCCCGATCTCTTTGGCAAAGTAGTCGGCATCTGAATCAACAACTGAAAAACGTTTTACCTGTTTGTCAGCGAGAACATCTTGCCAGTAATCTCCACCATGACTGTCTAAGTTGATAATCGCGACCGAGCCAGGTTTTAATCCTTGATAGATTTCACCTTTCGCTTGTTTTACGCCATCAAGAGAGCCAAAGCCTTCTAAGTGCGCCGCAGCAACATTATTGACTAACGCAACGTCTGCTTTGACCAGATTGGTCGTGTAAGCAATTTCTCCGATGTGATTCGCGCCCATCTCAATAACGGCATAGTCATCTTCAGGCGTTGAACGCAGCAACGTTAGTGGAACACCGATGTCGTTATTGAAATTCCCAGCGGTAAACAAAACTCGTCCTTGCTGCGCCATAATGCTCGCAACCATCTCTTTGACGGTTGTTTTACCGGCACTGCCGGTGATCGCAACAGTAGGAGTCTGACAAGCATGATGAACCAGTGAACCAAGCTGACCCAAAGCCAGTTTAGTATCTTTGACCAACAGTTGCGGAACATCACTGTCCACGACCCGACTGACCAACAGAGCACCTGCACCTGACTCTACCGCTTTTGCAACAAAGTCATGGGCATCAAAACGTTCGCCAACCAGTGCAACAAACAACGCACCAGTTTCAATCTCTCGTGTATCCGTTGATACAGATTCTATTGCCGTGTCATTACCAATTAGCTCAGCATCTAATGCTTCTGCGATTTGGCTTAACATCAAGGTAATCATAACGACGCCTCCAAAAGTTGTAGCGCAGACTCTCGGTCTGAATATTGGATAGTTTTGTCCGCCATCACTTGATAATCTTCATGCCCTTTGCCAGCCAGTAAGATAATGTCCAACTCGCTGCTATGAGCGAGGGCATGCTTGAGCGCATCAAATCGATTGTGCTCAATAATGGCTTGTTGGGGGTTATGCATTCCTTCCAGCATATCCTCTACGATTGCCGCAGGAGATTCACTACGTGGGTTATCATCGGTCAATATCACTTTATCTGCCAGACTTTCACCAATCGCAGCCATCATTGGACGCTTACCCTTATCACGATCACCACCACAACCAAAGATTGCCCATAGCTTGCCATGGCAATGAACACGAAGCGCTTGCAATGCTTTTTCTAATGCATCTGGGGTGTGCGCATAATCGACCACGACTTTCGCTTTGCCCTTTGCTGTAAATAGCTCCATTCGACCGAGTACTGGTTTTAAGGAACCAGCCACATCAAACAACGCTTGTTTGTCGATACCAAGTGCAAGTAGTGCGGTTAAGGCCACTAAGACGTTACTCGCATTGAATTCACCGATAAGAGCGACCGTAAATTCACCACGCCCAAACATCCCATCAATGGATAACGTTATTCCTGCTTCGCTATAACTTACACTTTGAGCCCATACTGCATTCGGGTAATCCGTTGGCTGAAGAGAAACCGCAATGGCCGAATCTAGGCGTTGAATCCAACAAGCCCCGACTTCGTCATCAACGTTAATCACCGCCGCTTTGCACTGATGTTGGCTAAATAGCGAAAACTTTGCCTCTGCATACTCTTCCATCGTGCCATGATAATCGAGATGATCACGACTAAGATTAGAGAACACGCCAACTTCAAACGGCAGAGTTTTAACGCGCCCTTGAACCAAGCCATGTGAAGAAACTTCTAACGCGGTGTATCGCGCTCCCTGCTCTTCTAATCGATACAGAGTTTGCTGAATTTCTACCGCATTTCCTGTCGTGTTGGCTGCGGGTTGCAGGTCGGAGAGAAAACCATTGCCTGTGGTACCCATTACTGCCGCTTTCTGACCAACAAGATCAAGCCACTGCGCCATAATCTGGGTAATCGTGGTTTTACCATTCGTTCCCGTTACGCCAATGAGCTTGTTTCTGTCCAGCGGATAAAGTTGGCTAGCGAGAGCGGATAGATGCTGATTGAGTTGGCTGATATAGACAACACTCACTCCAGAGACATTCGTTACCTCACCATGAGGATGCAACTCACACGCCTCAGCAATCACCGCATTTGCACCCAGTTCTATTGCTGAAGGGATAAAACGTCGACCATCAACGGCATGACCTTTAATCGCAACAAACGTCGTGCCTTGAGTGACTTTGCGGCTATCGAGTTCTAGTCGTTGCACGACCATACTGGCACTATCTTCAGCAGAAATATCCAACCACGGGGAAAGTAAGGCGGCTAAGGTCAGTTCCTTGGACATATCAAACTCACTTAATCTTGTTTAAATTTGTTTTCGTCAGGCGCTACATTCAATATCTGTAACGTCCCTTTTAATATTTCAGCAAAGACGGGGCCTGCTACAGAACCACCGTAGTAGTTATCACCTTGTGGTTCGTTGACCACCACAACCAAAGCGACTCTTGGATCGCTGGCTGGCGCTACGCCCGCAGTATAGGCAAAATATTCATCACCATAACCACCCGCTATCGCTTTACGTGAAGTACCTGTTTTTGCGGCAACTCGGTAACCAGGTACTGCTGCTTTCGTCGCTGTACCGCCAGGTTGTGTAACCGTTTCGAGCATCGCCAGTACTTTTCGAGCATTTTCTCTATCGATAACTTGTTTTGACAGATCTTGCTGATTGTTCTCGATAATATGAATGGGCTGATACTGACCTAAATTACCCAACGTGGCATAGGCATGAGCCAATTGAAGTGGCGTGATAGTGAGACCATAACCGAATGATAAAGTCGCGATTTCAAATTTTGACCAGCGACGACGATTAGGGAAAATCCCCTGTGTTTCACCAACTAGGTTGAGCCCTGACACTTCACCAAAACCCACCGAACTATACATACCTAACAAGGCTTCGAGTGGCATTTCTAACGCCAGTTTAGCCACCCCGATATTACTCGACTTTTTAAGAATGGTGGTTAAGTCAGCCTTACCGACTTTTGAGGTATCACGGACACGGCTTCCGCCAATTTGCATGATGCCGTCACCGGTATCAATCACCGTTTTGTCATCGGCAACACCGTTCTCTAAAGCCGCCAAAACAACAAAAGGCTTTACCGTTGAACCAGGTTCAAACGCATCGGTAATAACTCGGTTACGCATTTTGGCAGACTGAAGGTCTGAACGATTATTTGGGTTGTAAGAAGGAGCATTAACCATCGCCAAGACGGCTCCCGTTTTCACATCAAGGATAACGGCAGAACCCGAGGTTGCACGATAGTCAGCAACCGCCTGCTTAATGGCTCGGAACGCGATCGCCTGAATACGCTGATCAATAGTCAGCTCTAACGGCTTACCTTCTTCACGCTCTTCCAGGGAAATGTTTTCTACCACGCGTCCATAACGGTCTTTACGAATAATTCGTTTGCCTGCTTCACCAGTCAGCCATTTATCATAGCTGCGCTCAACACCTTCAAGACCATGACCATCAATCCCAGTCACCCCGACTAAGTGGGCACTTACCTCACCTGCTGGATAGTAACGTCTTGACTCAGCCTTTAGTCCGATGCCTGAAAGTTTCAATTCGCGAATGTAGTGCGCCATTGCAGGACTAACCTGACGCTGAAGGTAGATAAAGCGACGGTCTTTGTTGTCATTAATCTTATCGATCAGGCTTTGACGCTTAACGCCTAACACGTCAGCAAGTGCATACCAACGGTTTATATCGTCTAGACCACCCGCTTTGAAAATGGCCACTGGGTCCGCCCAAACCGCCTCAACAGGCACACTCACCGCTAAAGGTTCGCCATTGCGATCAGAAATGATGCCGCGAGCTGAATGCAGTGTTTTGGCACGAACCGAACGTAAATCACCCTGCTTGATCAAGTTGTCAGGTTCAATAATTTGGATATAAGCGATACGACCAGCAAGTGCTGCAAAGGCGCAAAAAACAAAAAATAGCACTACATAGAATCGCCAACGGATAAGATGAGTTGGCTGCGGCTCGGCTTTAGGCTCAGCGTGTTTTTCTTTCTTGCTCATGGGAGGTTAATAATGACTTCTTTATCGGAATCTGGACGCTTCATTTCCAGCTCTTGTTTTGCCACGGCTTGTACGCGGCTGTGCTCGGCTAATGCAGTTTCTTCAAGTAACAAATTACGCCATTCATTATCAAGCCTCTCACGTTCAACTAAGGCCTGATCTTTTTCGGTAATGGCTTGGCGTGTGTGGTGAGTAGTAAATACAACGCCCATCGCACTGGCAAAAATCAGCAAGAGGAAGATTAGCGGCACACGACCAACACTCAAAAGATCGAGTGCAATCAGCTTAGCGAGATTGGGCGTTGACTTACTCATTGTTTGTTATAGCTTTTCTGCAATACGTAGCACGGAACTGCGTGAACGTGCATTGTGTTCAACTTCTTGTTTTGACGGTTTAATTGCCTTACCTACCGCTTTTAAGTTCGCACTGCCTAAAGCTTTGATCTGCTCTTCAGTCATTGGGATACCGTGAGGCACTTCTGGTCCTTTACTCTCTTTACGAATAAAGCGTTTTACCATGCGGTCTTCCAGAGAGTGGAAGCTAATTACTGATAGTCGACCTTGAGGGGCAAGAATCTTTGCCGCACCTTTAAGCGCCGTATCGATTTCTTCTAACTCACTATTGATGTAAATACGGAAGGCTTGGAAAGCACGTGTGGCTGGATGCTTTTTCTCTTTGAAACTTTTTGGTGCTGCGTCTGAAATCAACTTGGCTAACTGACTTGTACGTGTCAGCGGTGTGTTTTCTTCATTTTCACGGTAGGCTACGATCGCTTTGGCAATGCGACGCGCATGCTTATCTTCACCAAACTCGCGGATAACCCAAGTAATATCATCCAAGTCAGCTTCCAGCAGCCATTGTGATACAGGGATACCGGACGTTGGATCCATTCGCATATCCAGTGGACCATCTTTCATAAAGCTGAAACCACGCTCAGCATCATCAAGTTGAGGAGACGAAACACCCAGATCCAGCAGGACACCATCCACTTTACCAACCAATCCATACTCTTCGGCATAGTCCGCCATACCAGAGAAAGGACCATGAATAATGGTAAAACGAGGATCGTCAATCTTGTTTGCTTCAGCGATAGCTTGTGGGTCACGGTCGATACTGTAAAGGCGACCATTTTCGCCCAACTTAGACAATATCGTACGGCTATGACCGCCACGACCGAATGTACCATCGATATAGATACCGTCAGGCTTTATTGCTAAGCCATCAATCGATTCATGAAGGAGTACGGATATGTGTTTAAATGCTTCGGTCATAGTTATCTCATGTGGCTGTCGCATTGACGGATTCAGATTCTCCAGTGTACTGATTTAGCGGCGTATCGCCACTATTAGCACATGAGAACTCGTGATTTAGCGCCAAGTTTAATGGTTCGGAAATAAATTTGGTCAATTAAAAGCAAAAAACCCATCATAACAACAAAGTTACGATGGGTCTCGAATAGGTGGAGCCGACACATAAGCCGGGTTCTGTTCCGCTTGCGCGGCGGTAGCCATTCGTCTAGGCCAGCAATCGCTCACTGGCTCGAGCAACCTACCCGCCTCCTTACGCGAGCAACGCAATGTGGAGGCCTATTTGGTCTTGCTTCAGGTGGAGTTTACCCTGCTACGAACTATTACTAGTCGTCCGGTGCGCTCTTACCGCACCCTTTCACCCTTACCTGTGCCCTAGGGCCATCGGCGGTCTTCTCTCTGCTGCACTTGTCGTAGGCTTGCGCCCCCCAGGCGTTACCTGGCACCTTGCTCTATGAAGCCCGGACTTTCCTCCCCTCTGTCAGTCTCCCGAAGGACGTCAACGTCAGTCTCCCAAAGGGACCTCAACGTCAGTCTCCCGAAGGACATCAACAAAGCAGCGACTACCCAGTCAGCTCCGAGGGCGGATTGTATAGACTAATCCACTAAGTGTCTAGCGAGATCACAAATATGATGCAAACGAGGCGTTAAGTGGTCAAGGAACAGACAGAACACGTTACTTCGCGAGATAAAAACTCTTAACTAAAGTTCTCCAATCCCCACTTATACAGCGCATTTTTCTTCAGGTTGTATATTTCTGCGGCCAATGCTGCGGCTTTTTTAAGGGGTAACTCTTTGGTCAAAATCGCCAGTGTACGAGTCGCTTCCTCTGGCAAGCTCTCTTCTTCACTCGAACGGTAACCATGAATCAACAGCGCCATTTCACCACGCTGCTGATTCTCATCAGCTTTAACCCATTCCACCAATTCACCCAGTGGCATGCCTTGAATAGTCTCAAAGGTTTTGGTCAGTTCACGGGCAAGAACCACTTCTCGCTCAGGCCCCAAAATGTCTAGCATATCCGCAAGTGAATCTAGGATGCGGTGAGGGGATTCGTAGAATACGCAGGTACGTTCTACTTTGGCGATTTCTAGGAACTTATCTTTCCGTCCCTTGCTTTTCGCAGGTAAGAACCCTTCAAAGCTGAATCTGTCAGAAGGTAATCCCGATGCGCTAAGCGCGGTAATCACCGCGCAAGCCCCAGGCAGTGGGACAACTTTAACGCCCGCCTGACGACATTGCGTGACAAGATGGTATCCTGGATCACTAATTAATGGGGTACCGGCATCAGAAACGAGTGCAATTGAGTGCCCAGCTAACAATTTGTCGACTAAGACTTGCGCTTTTTGTTGTTCATTATGATCATGGAGAGCATAAGTTTTAGTTTGAATATTGAAGTGAGAAAGCAACTTACCGGTATGACGTGTATCTTCTGCGGCAATAAGATCGACATTAGATAGCACTTCAATCGCTCGCTGAGTAATATCGCCCAGATTGCCAATTGGTGTAGGTACGATATAAAGGGTAGGAACCTCAGTTAGTAAGGTTTTGTTATCTGTCATTTGTTTACCATCACTTCAACGATTAATATAGACACAATTTTATACGGAATTAACAAAGAGCTCATGGCCATGAAAAACCACAAGCGTCTCAGTGTAACACGCTTACTGACTCCTGTAGCACTTGCTGTCACATTGGCAGCGTGTTCTTCTGCTCCAAAGGCGCCAACGAGTGTCGATATTACCCTCGACCCAAATCAGCCAATCCAGACCTATCTGATGCGTGCTGATAGCAGCCAAGGAAGCCTACAAAACGATTGGCTAATCATGGCACTGAAAGCCTCTGTCGATGCTGGAGACGCAACTCAAGCGGAGCTATTGATGAAACGCTTAGCTCGTCAATCTTTAACCGATATGCAGCAAGCCGAGTGGCAACTCGCTCGTGCAGAACTGCTTGTTGCTCAAAATCAGCACCAAGAAGCGCTCTCACAACTTAATTTCAGACCATCGTGGCAACTTGCCGATGAACAGTGGCTAAGCTACCACCAACTTCGCGCATCCCTATTCACTAAACAAGGTGATTTTTACAATGCCACTCGTGAACTATCGTTGAGCAGCGGCTACTTACCTGAAAGTGAGCAAGCTTTTGTTGCACAAAGTATCTGGAATAATTTAGGCCAATACACAGGAACTCAACTTGACACCTTCAAGCAACAAGAGACTGACCCAGTTATCGCTGGTTGGCTTGAAGTGACTGGCTTTACCAAAAACTATGCGAGCAACCTACCACTGCTGAAAAGCAGCTTAGAACAATGGTTAGCGGCGAATCCAACTCACCCTGCATCGCTATACACTCCGCAGGCAATTAATGAAATTTTGTCTCTTGAACTCGTTAAACCCGTCAACACAGCGCTACTGCTACCACTAAGTGGCAAGTTTGCTCAACAAGCTAAGTTAATTCGCGACGGCTTCATCCTTGAGATGATGAATGACAAGGAACGAGATCCTAACGCAACGCTCACGGTGATTGATACCAATGCAACAAGCGTAGCTGAATTAGAGTCTACCTTAGTTGAAAAGCAAATCGATTCAGTTGTAGGCCCGTTACTTAAAGAGAACATTGAGAAACTACAACAAGCTCAAGCAAACTTTACTTCAAGTTTACCGATGCTTGCGCTTAACATCCCTGATAATGTTGAAGCGGGAAACAACACTTGCTATCTCGCCCTTTCGCCTGAACAAGAGGTTGCTCAAGCTGCAAAACACTTAGCCAAACAAGGCTACCAATACCCGCTCATCCTTGCTCCTAATGGACGCTTAGGCTCACGTGTCGTGGATGCGTTTAAGGAAGAGTGGAGCAAATACAGTGACAACAAGGTGGCGGTAAACCTCTTTGGGGATAAACGCCAACTGCAACGTGACATCAATAAAGTATTCGGTTTGCAAGATAGCCAGCAACACATTGCTCAGATGGAATCGTTACTTAGTATCCCGCTGGAAAGCCAACCACGCAGTCGCCGCGATGTCGATGCAGTCTACATCGTTGCAAGCAGTGCTGAGCTAACGTTAATCAAACCATTTATCGAAGTAGCGATTAACCCAGATACGATCCCACCGAAACTCTACTCTAACTCACGCAGCAATAGTGGCCGTCAGCAGTACGAAGATCTAACTGGTGTGATGTACAGTGATATTCCACTATTGATTCAACCAGATGCTAGCCTGAAAGCGCAGATGGATAAATTATGGCCGAAAGATTCTAACGCAGAGAAGCGTCTGCAGGCCCTTGGTATGGATGCTTACCGCTTGATGGAACATCTACCTCAAATGAAAGTCGTTCAAGGCTACTCTATCGAGGGAAATACTGGCTTACTAAGTATCGACGATAACTGCGTCGTACAACGTGAGATCAGTTGGGCGGAGCATAGTGCCAACCAATAAAAGAGAGCACGGACAACACTACGAAGCCGCAGCACAAAAGTATCTTACTGGTTGCGGCCTCTCATTAATTGAGCGAAACTTCCTAGCCAAAGCTGGCGAGATAGACCTCATTATGCGCGATGGTACAACTATCGTCTTCGTTGAGGTACGCTATCGTAAAAGCCAGTCGTTCGGACATGCTGCGGAAACCGTCACGCCTAGCAAGATGCGCAAGCTAATAAAAACCGCAAATGTATGGCTAATGAAGAACGGCTTATCCGTTTACTCGACAGATTTTCGCTTTGACTTGGTGGCGATTCATAACCATGGCCACCAAATCGAATGGCTCAAAAACGTAATAACTCAAGGATAATCGATGCTAGACAGCATTAAAGACAGTTTTACTGAAAGTATTCAAATTCAAATTGCCGCAGCAGAAGCATTGCCTGATGCTATTACACATGCCGCACAAGCTATGGTTGCTAGTCTTCTTAATGGCAACAAAATCCTGTGTTGTGGCAACGGTGGCTCATCCTCGAACGCACAACAGTTTGTTTCTTGCCTTTTAAACCGTTTTGAAACTGAGCGCCCTAGCCTGCCTGCAATGGCCTTAACCGCCGATAACACGACGCTTACCGCAGTCGCAAACGACTACCACTACGAAGAGATTTTCTCTAAGCAAGTTCGCGCATTTGGTCAGACAGGTGACATTCTGCTGGCTATTTCGACCAGCGGGAATAGCAAAAATATCATCAAGGCGATGGAAGCTGCGGTGACAAGAGACATGACTATCATCGCCTTAACAGGCAAGGATGGCGGTGAAATGGCAGGATTATTGGGTGAGAACGATGTGGAGATTCGGATCCCATCTCACAGAACCGCAAGAATTCACGAAGTTCATATGGTGACGCTACACTGCTTATGCGATCTTATCGACCAAGTATTGTTTCCTGCACACGAAGACTAAATGATGAATTGGTTTAAACCTCTACTCTTATCTCTATTGCTCCTCAATCTCACCGGTTGCGCTGGTCTATTTGTTGCTGGCGCAGCAACGACCGCAGCAATCGTTATTGACCCTCGAACAACACAAGAGATCTGGAACGATAATAATATTGAGTTTGAAGTCGCGGGTATTGGTAACAAGCCCCCATTCAGAGGCAACGCCCGTATTACTGCCAGTTCATACAACGGCACCGTGGTTTTGATGGGACAGGCAAACAGCGATCAACTCAAGCAAGAGTTTGAATCACAAGCACGTAAAATCAAAGGCGTGAAAAACATTCACAATCAGCTGCGTGTGAAAGCACCCTTGTCTGTGGGCGAGATTAGCCACGATAGTTGGATAACGACTAAAGTGAAATCCGCTTTGCTGGCAAACTCGGAACTTAACGGTGTAAAAATCAAGGTGATCACCGAAGACAAAGAAGTCTTCTTACTCGGTTATGTTTCTCAGCAACATGCTGACATTGCAACCGAGTTAGCGCGCAACATCTCTGGTGTAAAACAGGTTGTACGTGCCTTTCACCAGCAGAGCTGAGCACAACAAATTGAGATGAAAAAAAGCAGCGCATCAGCGCTGCTTTTTTTATTTGACTACTCTTAGGCTTGGACGCCCTTTGGTCGGTCTTGGAGGCTCATCATCAGAGTTGAGGGACTCTCGTTCCACACTCTCGTCAGCAACAGACAAAGCGTTCTCTTCATCTTGTTCCTCATAGATCCCTTCTTCTTCATATTCGCCCATGTAAGCTTCTTCGGGTTCAAACATGGTACCTGCACCATTTTCACGGGCATAGATAGCTTGAACAGCATACAAAGGAACAATAACAGAATGGGGACGACCACTAAAACGAGCATTAAAGGTGATCGCTTCGTTTCCTAGCTCCAAGTTACCCACCGCTCTAGGAGCGATATTTAGGATGATTTGTCCATCTTGAACAAACTCCATCGGTACTCGGACACCTGGCAGTTCTGCTGCCACCACAACATGTGGCGTTAAATCGTTATCCACCAGCCAATCATAAAACGCACGAAGCATATATGGTCGGCGTGGTGTCATATTAACAATATCCATCGTCTCGCCAATTAACGAGCTAGACGCATTTCACGTTCAGCTTCCGTTAGAGAAGCTAGGAATGAATCACGTTCAAATACACGATTCATGTAAACTTTAAGCTCTTTAGAACCTGGACCAACTAGATCAATACCAAGTTGAGGTAGACGCCATAGTAATGGTGCTAGGTAGCAGTCGATTAGGCTGAATTCTTCGCTCATGAAGTACTCATACTCAGCGAAAACAGGGCCTAGAGTTAGCAGGTCGTTGCGCAGCTTGTTGCGAGCAGCTTCTGCTTCATCAGCAGTGCCTTTTACAATCTTTTCAGCAAGCGTGTACCAGTTTTTCTCGATACGGAAGATCATTAGACGGCTGTTACCACGAGCTACTGGGTATACAGGCATCAATGGCGGATGAGGGAAACGCTCATCTAAGTATTCCATGATGATCTTTGAGTCGTAAAGCGCTAGTTCACGGTCAACAAGTGTTGGTACTGTCTTATATGGATTAAGTTCGATAAGTTCAGCAGGTAGATTTGCTTCATCAACAAGCTCTACTTCTACACTTACACCTTTCTCTGCTAGAACAATACGAACCTGATGGCTATACATATCAGATGCACTTGAAAATAGAGTCATCACAGAACGTTTATTGGCAGCTACAGCCATGGAGCCCTCCAGCACACTTACAAAATAAAAACAATGGAGGCTAAGCCTCCATTGTTAAGTTAAAAATTTGGGAATTAGCACGGTATCGTAGCACAATTAGTGCACATCACGCCAATACTCTTTCTTCAGCAATACAACAACGATTGTAAAGATGATTAAGAAGCCCATAACCCACCAGCCAAGAGCGTGACGCTCAAGCTTCACTGGGTCACCTGAGTACTCAAGGAAGTTCACCAAATCGCGAACTGCATTGTCGTACTCTTCACGGTTAAGTTCACCGCTGCCATCAGCTTCTACGCCAACAACTTTTGTCACTTCTTTACCATCAACGACATGCGTTTCGTAAACTGGCTTAGGAATACCTTGTAGCTCTTCAAGAACGTGAGGCATACCAACGCTTGGGAAAACAATGTTGTTCACGCCAAACGGACGGCTTGGATCCTCGTAGAAAGAACGTAGGTAAGTGTATAGCCAATCTGTACCACGAACACGAGCAACAAGTGTTAGATCTGGCGGTGGAGCACCGAACCATTTCGCCGCTGACTTCTCTGGAATTGCGTTCTCCATCAAGTCACCCACTTTTGCTTCTGAGTCGAAGATTAAATTGTCTTTTAGCAAATCTAGAGGAATACCGATGTCACGACCAACTCGCTCGTAACGTTGGTATTGCGCTGAGTGACAGCCAAAACAGTAGTTCATAAACAGCTTTGCACCGTTTTGTAATGAAGCTTGGTCACTCAGATCGTTGTTTGCTTTTTCTAGTGGTACCTTCGCACCCGCTGCCATAGCCAGTGACGGCAGCATTGCAAATAAAATTACAATCCATTTTTTCATTTGAATGTCACCCTTTCTGGTAGTGGCTTAGTCGCTTCGTTCTTACTGTAGAAGTACAGCAGTACGAAGAACATGAAGTAAGCTAAGCTGAAGATCTGAGCTAGCAGCGTGTATGTTGGTGTTGCTGGCAACGCACCAAGCACACCCAACGCAATGAAGCTGATCGTAAACTGGATGATATTAAATAAATGGAACTTACTACGGTAGCGGTAAGAACGCACACGACAACGGTCTAGCCATGGTAGTACGAATAGAACCACAATCGATGCACCCATTGCGATAACACCAAGTAGCTTGTCTGGAACCGCACGCAGAATCGCGTAGAACGGAGTAAAGTACCAAACAGGAGCAATGTGCTCAGGTGTTTTCAGTGGGTTAGCCGCTTCAAAGTTAGGTGGCTCAAGGAAGTAGCCGCCCATCTCTGGGTTGAAGAACAACACGTAACAGAATAGGAACAAGAATCCTGCTACACCGACCATATCCTTAACCGTACCGTATGGGTGGAAAGGAATAGAATCAATGATGTCGTACTTCTTAGTGTAGTAATCGTGGAATTTAAACTGAGTCTGGTAATCGTCGCCCATCGTGCCTTTTGGCAGTTTAGTTTCAATACCATCAGGGTTGTTTGAACCCACTTCGTGCAGAGCTAGAACGTGTAGAACGATCAACAGCAACAGTACGATTGGTAGTGCGATAACGTGTAGAGCGAAGAAACGGTTAAGCGTCGCACCAGAGATAACGTAGTCACCACGAATCCAAAGTGTTAGGTCATCACCGATAACAGGAATTGCACCAAACAGAGAAATGATTACCTGTGCACCCCAGTAAGACATCTGACCCCATGGTAGTAGGTAGCCCATGAATGCTTCTGCCATCAACACGAGGAAGATTAGCATACCGAAGATCCATAGTAGCTCACGAGGCTTCTGGTAAGAACCGTAGATTAAGCCACGGAACATGTGCAGGTAAACAACAACGAAGAATGCCGAAGCACCCGTTGAGTGCATGTAACGTAGCAACCAACCGTACTCAACATCACGCATGATGTATTCGATTGACGCAAACGCGCCATCACCAGACGGTACGTAGTTCATTGTTAGCCAAATACCCGTTAGGATTTGGTTAACCAATACAAGCATCGCTAGCGAGCCAAATAGATACCAAAAGTTAAAGTTCTTTGGCATCGGGTACTCAGAAAGGTGCTTCTTGTACGCATTCATTGCGGGTATGCGTTTTTCTACCCAATCAAGTAGAGCTTGCATTATGCCTCCCCTTCTTCGTCAACACCGATAAGGATTCTGGTATCACTTAGGTACATGTGTTTTGGAACAACTAGGTTAAGTGGTGCTGGTACACCTTGGAATACACGACCAGCCATGTCGAACTTAGAGCCGTGACATGGACAGAAGAAACCAGACTTAACACCCTGAACTTGTTCAGCAAAACTGTCAGGTAAATAGGTTGGAGAACAACCAAGGTGCGTACAGATACCAACAGCGACAAAATACTCAGGCTTAATTGAGCGGTAAGCGTTTTGAGCATAAGTTGGTTGCTGTTCTTCTCCAGACGCAGGGTCACGTAGTTGACCATCAATTGCTTTCAGTCCATCGACTACGGTTTGTGCACGACGTACAACCCATACAGGTTTACCACGCCACTCGACACGTACCATCTGCCCTTCTTCAAGTTTACCGATATCAACTTCAACAGGGGCACCCGCAGCTTTGGCTTTTTCACTTGGGTTCCAAGATTTAATAAAAGGAACGGCGACAGCAGCTGCTCCCAAACCACCAACAACAGCTGTTGTAGCAGTTAAGAAACGTCTGCGACCGTTATTTAAAGGCGCATTGCTCATCCAAACATTCTCCCATTTGCTCCTTGTGGATTATTGTTATTCCGCTTAAAGAGCATGGCTAACAAAATACGAATTTAGTTGTATTTATTTGATGGGAAATGATAAATAAAACCCTACTTTTTGACAAGATAAAGCTACCTTTTTGTAACATTTGTGAGGCGAATCGCCAGTGACGTCACAAAAGCGGCGTAAGTACGACAAATCAAACAGTAAGTACGGGTGACAAAGGATTTTTTTGGGGCGGAAAAACAAAAAAGCCTGACATAATGCCAGGCTTTTTGGTGCCACATCCAATGCAAGCATTGGAAGCGAATCTTTTCGAAAAAAGATTAACGCTTAGAGAACTGTGGACGACGACGTGCTTTACGTAGACCAACTTTCTTACGTTCAACGCAACGAGCGTCACGAGTAACGTAACCAGCTGCACGTAGAGTAGGACGTAGAGACTCATCGTATTCCATTAGAGCGCGAGTGATACCGTGACGGATAGCACCAGCTTGACCAGAAATACCGCCACCTTTAACAGTAACGTATAGGTCTAGTTTCTCAGTTAGTTCAACTAGCTCAAGAGGTTGTTTAACAACCATGCGAGAAGTTGGACGACCGAAGTACTCATCAAGACTACGCTTGTTGATTACGATGTTGCCGCTGCCTGGTTTGATGAAAACACGCGCAGCTGAGCTTTTGCGACGGCCAGTGCCGTAGTATTGATTCTCTGCCATTTTCGAAATCCCCGATTAGATGTCTAGTACTTGTGGTTGTTGAGCAACATGGTTGTGCTCAGCGCCAGCGTAAACTTTAAGCTTACGGTACATAGCACGGCCAAGAGGACCACGTGGTAGCATACCTTTAACCGCTAGCTCAAGAGCCATCTCTGGCTTACGATCAATTAGCTTCTCGAAGCTGATTGATTTTAGGCCGCCAGGGAATTCAGAGTGACGGTAGTAAATCTTACCTTTAGCCTTGTTACCAGTTACAGTAACTTTCTCCGCGTTTACAACGATGATGTAATCACCAGTGTCAACGTGTGGAGTGTATTCAGCTTTGTGTTTGCCACGTAGGCGAGATGCAATTTCACTTGCTAGACGGCCAAGAGTTTTACCTTCAGCGTCTACAACGTACCAGTCGCGTTTTACAGTTTCTGGTTTAGCAACGAAAGTTTTCATGCTAATAATAACCCGTTCAATATTTAAATTTACACTTAAGGAGCAAGCTTGCTCCCACTGACTAAGAGTCCAGTCAACACCCCTTCGAGTGGTTGGCACTCTCGACCCGTTATGTCGAAATACCTTCGATAATCAAGGTCTGCAGTAACGGTGGGTCGCAGGATTATAGAGAAGTCAGTTGAAAAAATCACCTTTTTTTGGATAAAAATTTCATTTTTTTTCAAGCTCAACCCTTTAACCACAAGCCCGCTAAGCTAAATGCTCTTTCGCCAAATAATCATGGCTTTGCATTTCAATCAATCTCGACTGACAACGTTTGAACTCAAACTCAAGTAAACCACCGGCATAAAGCGCCTCCAATTCCACTTCAGCCGAGATAATAAGCTTAACGTTACGCTCGTAGAACTCATCAACTAAGGCGATAAAGCGGCGAGCTGCATCATCGATGCTTGCGTTCATCTGCTGAACATCAGCCAATAGCACGGTATGGTAAATACGCGATAGCTCTATATAGTCATTCTGGCTACGCGCAGATTTACATAACTGAGCAAAGGTGGCATGAAGCACACCTTCTGACGCTTGCACCACCTCAATCTGACGGTGATTAATGTCTATGACACTCACCCCTTTCTTACCTTCGCCAACCAGTTGCTCATAGTAGTGACAAAGGTTCTTATTGGCTTGCTCATCGAGGGGGGAGTGATAGATTTCTGCTTGTTCAAGTGTTCTCAAGCGATAATCAATACCACTATCTACATTAAGTACTATGCAATTTGCCTGAATCAGTGCAATCGCAGGGAGAAATCGAGCTCTCTGTAATCCGTTTCGGTAAAGGTCTTCTGGCGGAATGTTTGATGTCGCAACCAAAATGACACCACGCTTAAACAGTGCTTGAAACAGAGTCCCCAAAATCATGGCATCGGTAATATCTGAAACAAAAAACTCATCAAAACAGATGATCTCGGTTTCTGCCTTGAATTTATCAGCAACCAACTCGAGTGGATCATTAACATCCCCAAGTGCGTTCAACTCATCATGTACGCGGTACATAAAGCGGTGAAAGTGAACTCGCATTTTTTTGTTGGTTGGAAGTGCATCGAAAAAGGTATCAACTAGATAGGTTTTACCACGCCCAACCCCACCCCAGAAGTAAAGACCTTTAGGCGATTCTGGAAGCTTAGGCTGTTTATTACTGAACCAAGTTTTCCACCCTGATGGTTTTTCTATCGGGGTTTCTAGGTATTCAATGAATTCATGATAGAGCTTATCTAAGGCGGTTACCGCTTGTAACTGAGCAGCATCTTTCTGAAAACCGTGTTCTTTTATATCTTTGTTATAGATTTCTAGTGGCGTCATCGCTTCGATACCTAATGAAGAAGACTGTTAAACTGCTATGTAGAGCACATGCATTTTTCTTTATTGGCTTAAGCACTCATAGTACCATGTGATTTGAACATGTGTAACTAACCAGTAAAAAACATGTTAAATAACAATGATAAGGAGCAATTATGCCTTGGATTTACGCCCTTGTAGGCTTGCTTGTTGGGATGCTTTTAGGCGCTGTCATTTCACGTCTTACGACGCCCGGATATAAGAAGCAGAAGAACGTTCAGAAAGATTTGGATAAGGCCAAATTTGAATTAGAGCAGCAAAAACAAGATCTTGCTGATCATTTTGCACAGTCTGCTGAAATGCTCGACTCACTAGGTAAAGAGTACACTAAGCTTTATCAACACATGGCTAAAACCTCTGCGGAGTTACTGCCTAATCTTCCTGAACAAGACAATCCGTTTATCAAGAAGATTAGTCAACAATCAGAGGGCGATTCTCACGTTTTCGATTCTGATTCTACGGTTCAACCTCTTAGCGAAGCTCCAAAAGACTACGCAGCAGGTTCAACTGGATTACTAAAAGATCAGAAAAAAGAAATTCTAGACTCACAAGATGTGGTCTCTGCTAAAGCGTCATAACCCAATCGTTCTTTTGTGATGAACTTTACATCGTTTTTTGAGTCTTAAATTCCGATAAGTGCCCCTTTAATTCTTCTTGTGCGTATAAACGTTTGAATTTTGGGGGCTTAACTATATAGGAGTATCCGATGAAAAAACCTTTGCTTGCCTTAACCGTTCTCTCCCTAAGCCTAAGTTCAATCATCACGCCAATGCAGGCGACTGCTGCTTTACCGTTTACGGTTGATGGTGAACAACTGCCAAGCCTCGCTCCGATGCTTGAGAAAGTCACTCCCGCCGTAGTCAGTATCTCAGTTGAAGGCACTCAAGTGTCTCGCCAACAAATCCCTGAACAGTTTCGCTTTTTCTTCGGTCCTGATTTTCCAACTGAACAACTGCAAGAAAGGCCATTCCGTGGTTTAGGTTCTGGCGTGATTATCGATGCCAAGCAAGGCCATGTAGTGACTAACTACCACGTGATTAATGGTGCGGAAAAAATTCGCGTCAAACTTCACGATGGCAGAGAATATGACGCAGAATTGGTCGGTGGCGACCAGATGTCTGATGTTGCCCTGTTAAAGCTCGAAAAAGCGAAAAATCTTACCGAAATCAAGGTTGCAGATTCAGACAAGTTGCGAGTTGGCGATTTCACTGTTGCGATTGGTAATCCATTTGGTCTTGGTCAAACCGTGACATCTGGCATTGTCTCTGCACTGGGTCGCAGTGGTCTAAACATCGAGAACTTCGAAAACTTTATCCAAACCGATGCGGCGATCAACAGTGGTAACTCTGGTGGTGCTTTGGTCAACCTAAAGGGTGAGTTGATTGGTATTAACACCGCGATTCTAGGACCAAATGGTGGCAACGTCGGAATAGGTTTCGCGATTCCTTCCAATATGATGAATAACCTCACTGACCAAATCTTAGAATTTGGTGAAGTGAAGCGCGGTATGCTTGGTGTTCAAGGTGGTGAGATTACCTCTGAACTTGCAGAAGCCTTGGGCTATGAATCAAGTAAAGGTGCGTTTGTCAGCCAAGTGGTGCCAGACAGTGCAGCCGATAAAGCCGGCATTGAGGCTGGCGATGTGATCGTCTCGGTTAATGATAAAGCAATTAACTCATTTAGCGAACTTCGAGCTAAAGTCGCCACACTGGGTGCTGGTAAAAAGGTAACGCTGGGTGTCGTCAGAGATGGTAAGCAGAAGTCTTTTGATGTCACCCTTGGTGCGCAAACCAATGTTAAAACCACAGCCGACAAACTTCACGAAGGTTTGGCAGGGGCAGAGCTCACCAACACAACGGCCAGTGATAAAGTACAGGGTGTCAAGGTGTCAACCGTCGAAAAAGGTTCCAATGCGGAAGCTTATCAGCTGCAAAAGGATGACATTATCATCGGTGTAAACCGTCAAAGAGTGAAAAACTTAGCGGAGTTTAGAAAAATAGTTGAGAAACAGACAGGTGTTCTTGCACTCAACATTCAGCGTGGTGAACGAAGCATTTACCTTGTTATTCGTTAAATAACATTTCACTCAAAACGCGATATCGCTTTGAAAGGACAGCAGCTCAACCTGCTGTCCTTTTGTTATTTTCTCATCTAATGCTATTCTTCACCGACTAAAACACTTTATGACTATTGATGAGGAAAGCATGCTGCAATTCGTATTGCGTTCTGTAGGTTTGGGACTCGCTACCGCCGTCCTGCTATTGATCGCGGTTCCATCCTTGCGTTCCAACCTTGTTCCTGCAACGGTACAAACCAGCAATATTGATAGCACTCAGGTACAGATTTCATTCAATCAAGCCGTCCGTAAAGCGGCTCCTGCCGTGGTCAATATCTATAGCCGTAAGTACACCGAAGAAGACCGTTCGAAATTACTCACACAAGGGCTTGGATCGGGAGTCATTGTTAGTGAAAAAGGCTACATCATTACTAACTATCATGTTGTTGCTCAAGCCGACCAAATCATTGTCGCTTTACAAGACGGTCGAATAGCCGCGGCGCAGCTGGTTGGTAAAGACAGACGTACTGACATTGCCGTACTGCGTGTCGAAGGCGAAAACCTGCCAGTCATTCCTTTGAATCCAGACTACTCGCCAAAAGTTGGTGATGTTGTGTTGGCTATTGGAAATCCATATAACCTCGGCCAAACCACCACATTCGGTATTATTTCAGCGACAGGTCGTTCTTCAATTAGTGCAGACGGACATCAAGCCTTTATTCAAACAGATGCCGCGATCAACGAGGGTAACTCTGGAGGGGCTTTGGTCAATACTCAAGGTGAATTGGTCGGTATCAATACTGCTTCATTCCAGCAGGCAACGGAGTTGGAAACCTACGGTATCTCTTTTGCGATTCCTTTTGCACTCGCCAATAAAATAATGCAGAAAATTATTGCTGACGGTCGCGTTATTCGCGGCTATATCGGCATTGACGGGCAAGATATTAACTCAGTGACCTCTCGCCTGTTAGGTAGCGAACATCTCGGTGGAATTGTGGTTCTTGGGGTTGATCCTAACGGCCCTGCAGCGGAAGCTGGTTTTGAAGAGCAAGACATCATTCTTAAGATTGACGGACAAAAAATTAATGGCCGCCAGAGCGTCATGGACATAGTCACTGAACTTCGTCCTGGCACTGTCGTTGATGTTCTAATCCTGCATAAAGGACAAGAGAAGACACTTAAAGTTACGATAAAAGAAGATACCCGCGAATAACCGTGATGGTCATTCTACTTGGATAAGAAAAAACCCATGCCATGCATGGGTTTTTTTATCACTCTTGAACGTCAGGCTCTATGTCGCCAGAGCCAGCGGTTTCAATTTCAATCCGCGTCACTCTTTGTAGACCACGAGGTAGTAAACCACCACGTCGTCCTCTTTCGCCACGGAAGTTTTCTAGATCCGATGGTCGAAGACCGAGCTTGCGTTTACCTGCATAAAGCGTCACGGTGCTCTGCTGTGGTAGAGAAATCAAGTGAGAAACAAACTCTTCACGATCTTTGGCTTTTGCCGCCGGTATGTTGATGATCTTGTTACCTTTACCTTTGCCAAGCTGAGGAAGGTCTTTGATCGGGAACAGCAGCATACGCCCTTGGTTCGTGATCGCTAAGATCTCATCACTATCCAAATCTCCAATCGCTTTTGGTAGCAGTACCTCTGAGTTTTGAGGCAAGCTCACTAATGCTTTACCACTGCGGTTCTTCGACAATAGGTCGCTGCCTTTACACACAAAGCCATATCCGGCATCCGAGCCAACTAACCATAGTTGATCTTCTTCGCCCATGACAACATGGCGAATACTCGTCCCAGCATTGACATTCAGACGCCCTGTAATCGGCTCACCCTGAGTTCGTGCAGATGGTAGCGAGTGTGACTCTAGTGAGTAACTACGTCCATCACTGCCTAAGAATACCGCTTGCTGGTTACTCTTACCGCGCGCATGGGCAAGGTAATTGTCACCAGACTTGTAGTTCAGTGTGCCAGCATCAACATCGTGACCTTTCGCGTGACGAATCCAGCCTTTCTCAGAAAGAACAACCGTGATTGGTTCACTAGGTACAAGATCTCTTTCAGTCAATGCTTTCGCTTCAGCGCGTTCAACCATCGGTGAACGACGGTCATCGCCGTATTTTTCAGCGTCAGCTTGAATCTCTTTCTTAAGTAGAGTGTTAAGACGACGCTCAGAACCTAGCAGTAACTCTAGCTTATCACGCTCTTTTTCTAACTCTTCTTGTTCACCACGGATCTTCATTTCTTCTAGCTTGGCTAGGTGACGAAGTTTGGTGTCTAGAATCGCATCGGCTTGAATATCCGTGATGCCAAAACGTGCCATCAGCACGGCTTTTGGATCATCTTCAGTACGGATAATCTCAATCACTTCATCAAGGTTTAGATAGGCAATCAACAAACCTTCTAAGATGTGTAGTCGAGCAAGAACTTTATCTAATCGATATTGTAGACGGCGACGAACGGTTGTACGGCGGAATTCGATCCACTCAGACAGAATCTGAACTAATCCTTTCACCTGAGGACGGTTATCAAGACCAATCATGTTGAGGTTAACACGGAAGTTCTTTTCTAGATCCGTCGATGCAAACAAGTGATTCATCAACTGATCGCAATCCACTCGGTTGGAACGCGGTACAACAACAATTCGTGTCGGGTTTTCATGATCAGACTCATCACGAAGATCATCGACCATCGGCAGTTTTTTCGCACGCATCTGGCCAGCGATTTGCTCTAGAAGCTTGGCACCTGACACTTGGTGAGGAAGAGAGGTAATGACAATCTCATTGCCCTCTTTGTGCCAGACCGCACGCATCTTAATGCTGCCTCGTCCAGTGCGATAAATCTTATCTAGATCTGCCTTTGGAGAAATGATCTCTGCTTCAGTCGGATAATCAGGACCTTTAACAAAGTTCATGATATCGGCAAGTTCTGACTTTGGATTGTCGATCAAATGGATCGTTGCATCCGCCACTTCACGTACGTTGTGAGGTGGAATATCCGTTGCCATACCAACAGCAATACCTGTCACGCCATTGAGTAGAATGTGAGGCAAACGCGCTGGTAACATTTGCGGCTCTTTCATTGTGCCGTCAAAGTTAGGCTGCCATTCAACCGTACCCTGCCCTAGTTCTCCTAACAGTACCTCAGCAAACTTAGATAGTTTAGCTTCGGTATAACGCATCGCAGCGAACGATTTAGGATCATCTGGCGCACCCCAGTTACCTTGACCATCCACTAATGGGTAGCGGTAAGAGAATGGCTGAGCCATAAGAACCATAGCTTCATAACATGCTGAATCACCATGTGGGTGATATTTACCTAACACGTCACCAACGGTACGGGCTGACTTTTTGTACTTAGCAGAGGCTGAGAGACCCAACTCTGACATTGCGTAAATAATGCGTCTCTGAACCGGCTTTAAACCATCACCAATGTATGGCAAAGCACGATCCATGATTACGTACATTGAGTAATTTAGATAAGCGTCTTCAGTGAACTTGCGCATTGGCAACTGTTCAACGCCATCATATGTAATTTCTGTCGACATTCGTTAAACCTCTGCCATATCGCCGTTGCTTTGCAACCAAGAGCGACGGTCATCCGCTCGCTTCTTACCTAGCAGCATATCCATCATTTCCATCGTTGCTTCGCTATCGTCAATCGTTAACTGAACCAAACGACGAGTGTTGGGATCCATGGTCGTTTCACGTAGCTGAAGTGGGTTCATTTCACCCAGACCTTTGAATCGCTGCACGTTGATCTTGGCTTTCTTCTTCGACAAACGCTCTAAAATGCCTTCTTTCTCATCATCATCAAGCGCATAGAAAACCTCTTTACCACAGTCGATACGATAGAGTGGAGGCATCGCGACATAGATGTGCCCCGCTTCAACTAGCGAACGGAAATGGCGTGTAAACAATGCACATAGCAAAGTTGCGATATGAAGACCATCCGAGTCCGCATCGGCAAGGATACAAACTTTACCGTAGCGAAGACCGTCTAAGTTCTCGGTATCAGGATCGATACCTAATGCCACAGAGATGTCATGAACTTCCTGAGACGCTAAAACCTGATCAGGCGAGACTTCCCAAGTATTCAGGATCTTACCTCGTAGCGGCATTACCGCTTGAAACTCACGATCACGCGCCTGTTTAGCAGAACCACCTGCCGAGTCACCTTCGACAAAGAAGATTTCAGTGCGGTTTAAGTCCTGAACGGAACAGTCCGTCAACTTACCTGGCAAAGCAGGGCCTGAAGCGACTTTCTTACGTACAACCTTTTTACTCGCGCGCATACGACGATGTGCGTTGGCGATACAGACTTCTGCCAGTTGCTCAGCTAACTGAGGCTTTTCATTCAACCACAGGCTAAATGAGTCTTTAACGACACCAGAAACGAATGCCGCTGTCTGACGTGAAGAGAGTCTTTCTTTAGTTTGACCAGCAAACTGCGGATCTTGCATTTTCACCGACAATACGTAAGAACAACGATCGAAAACGTCATCCCCCGTCAGTTTCACGCCACGCGGCAGCAGATTACGGAACTCACAAAATTCACGCATTGCATCTAGCAAGCCTTGGCGTAGACCGTTAACGTGAGTACCGCCTTGTGCCGTAGGAATCAAGTTAACGTAACTTTCGGTGATCAGTTCACCACCTTCTGGTTGCCAGATCACGGCCCAGTTAGCAGCCTCGGTTTCAGCAGAAAACTCACCGGTATAAGGTTCTTCTGGTAGAACCGTGTACCCTTTGACACCTTCAGCTAGGTAGTCTTTAAGGCCATCTTCGTATAACCAACTGTAATCTTTGCCATTTACCTTATCGCTAAAGGTAATTTCTAAGCCAGGACAAAGAACCGCTTTTGCTCGTAGGTTATTGACTAGACGTGTAACAGAAAAATTTGCTGAATCGAAATACTTCGTATCCGGCCAGAAGTGAACACTGGTACCTTTGTTGCGACGCCCACAAGTGCCAGTCACGGTTAGGTCAGATACTTTCTCGCCATGTTCAAATGCAATTTCATACACTTGCCCATCACGACGAACGGTCACTTCAACACGCTTAGACAGCGCGTTTACTACCGAGATACCAACACCGTGTAAGCCACCTGAAAATTGGTAGTTTTTATTCGAAAACTTACCACCAGCGTGCAGCTTACATAGTATCAGTTCAACCCCTGAAACTTTCTCTTCAGGGTGGATATCTACAGGCATGCCACGACCATCATCGATCACTTCAAGTGATTGGTCGGCATGTAAAATTACTTGAACCTTTGAAGCGTGTCCGGCTAGCGCTTCATCGACACTGTTGTCGATGACTTCTTGGCCCAAGTGGTTTGGGCGCGCTGTATCCGTATACATCCCTGGTCGGCGACGTACTGGCTCCAAACCATTAAGAACCTCAATGGCCCCAGCATTATATTGTTCAGTCATAATACGGAATTTCGTTTTAGGTAATAAAAGGTTTACTTGGCAGGCGATTTAAATGCGTCGGCTTAAATGGCAACCTTGTCGGGTATCCGCAAGGTTAACGACGAAAATCCAAACACTTCAAATCCACACAAGTACTGGTGAGACATAGTCTGGAACAGACCCAATTATGTCAAGAGAGATAAGTAAGTAACAAGTAAAATTATGACTCTTCCCTCAATGAATATGTCATTGAGGGCGAAAGACGTTAGGTTCATCAAAAACTAACAAGACAGATTAAAGCGACAAGAATTCGATGATCTTAGCCGGATAACGCTCGAAGTTGACGAAGCTGTGATCACCACCTTGCTCGACGGTCTGCTTAGCACCACAAAAATGTTGCACTGCTTGACGATAATCGAGAACTTCATCCTCGGTTTGCTGGAGCAACCAAAAGTCCGACGGCGTTTTAATAACCGGAGTGTCGAGTTGCTTAAGTTGATCAATATGGTGATGCTCTAAAACATAACGCTCTTGGGTGTACGGGTTTTCTTGCTCACCAAGAAAATCCGCAAGCAGCTCATAAGGCTTGACCGCTGGGTTGACCACGACCGCTTTAAAGGCAAATTGCGCATTGAGCCACATCGAAAGATAACCACCAAGCGAGCTTCCTACCAAGCCAATCTGATAGTCATCTTTATATTGATTTACAATATCCAACAGATGCTGTGCAGCTTGCTCAGGAAAACAAGGTAAACGCGGTATCACTACCTTAATATCAGGACGATACTGTTCACAGTACTCTCGCATTACATTTGCTTTGAGTGATAATGGTGAACTGTTAAAACCATGAATATAAAGTAGTAAAGACGGTTTCATTTCCTTTCCTCAATAGCCAGCTGAAGTGAAATCAGGCTGGAAACTGCCAGCTGGTAAGCGTTTTACTTCTGTCGACACACTGCCATCGGCATGTAACTCAAGTTCACGCCAGCCAGGGGAAAGCGTATCCAACGCAAAGTCATCGCTATTAGGTTTAAACTGAACACAAGTCGATGGCGTAGCCATCACTCTCGCACCTTTATACACAACATTCATATCTTGATGCACATGACCACATAACACCGCTTTAACGCTGCTGTGTTTGTCTACCACTTGCCAAAAATCTTCAGCATCTTTCAATGTATGTTGATCTAACCAACGGCTACCAACCAACAGGGGATGATGGTGCATTAAAACGAGCGTATAACGCTCTGGATATTCGGTGAGCTTTTCATCAAGCAGTGTCAGTTGTTGATCGCTCAAGCGACCATGAGGTACACCGACAACCTGAGAATCAAGCAATATCATTTGCCACTTTTCACCGAGCAAGACATGTTCAACCTGTTGAATTTGAGGAGAAGGTAAGACCGAACCCATGCTCGGTTTAAAGTCATGATTGCCCGGTAACCAGAAACATGTTTTCTCAAGTGGTGCAATGCCTTGCTCGAATCTTTGATAGGAGCCAGCAGAGTGATCCTGAGAGATATCACCCGTTGAGAGAATCGCATCAAACGATCGCTTCTCCTGCACAATAGCGGCAATAACTGCACTAAAACTATCGAGAGTTTTAACACTGAGCAGGCTACCGTCCGCTGGCTCAAATAAATGAGTATCAGTAATCTGGAGTAGCTTTATACTGCCGCTATCTAAGGAACTTGACGTTACTTTCAAAACTAAAACCTAAATATTCAATGGAGTGCGACTGATACCCTGTTTCAAACAAAATGACAGCCAATCACCGAGAAAACGATTGAGTTGTACCTTTTCATCTTGTTGCAGCATCTTATCATTCGGGTAGTCGTATCGAGCATTCACACGTTTAAGATGTTCACAGCTACAAACTTCTGCTACGCGAGCATCGTGGTAGAGCCTGACAGACATTGTTGGCAATGGAAATACTGGAACGTCATCACTTTGACAAATGTCGACCAAAGTTGTGTACTTTGTGACTTCGACCACTTGAATCTGATACGTCATATAAGCAGCTTGATAGCAGCGCACGTCACCGACACTCGGCTGATTAGGCAGCAAAGCGTTCAATTTCGCGTAATTTGTCTCATATGTGCGCATCAGGTCAGATAAATCAACATGATACGGTTTTTTTAGTGCTAGTTGCGCCATTGTCTCTTCAAACGTTGCTGGTTAAGCTCCAACCATTGCAATGCAATAATGGAGGCACCATTTTCAAATTTCCCATCAATAACCCATTGGTAGGCTTGCTGGCGGGATACCACATGAACTCGAATATCCTCACCTTCATAGTCTAAACCATGAATCCCATTCGCTGTACTCGCATCAACTTGACCCACATACACATCAAGTTTTTCGGAACAACCGCCTGATGAAGGGTAATACGAGGTGACTTTCTCTAACTGACCTACTTCAATACCGGCTTCTTCTACCGCTTCACGTCGAACAACACTTTCAGCGTCTTCTTCGCGGTCTATCATGCCTGCGACGATTTCAAGCTGCCAAGGGCTGTCATGTTCAAGGGCGCCAACACGGATCTGTTCAATCAATACCACCTCGTCTCTAATCGGATCGTAAGGTAGCATCGCGGCTGCGTGTCCACGCTCGAACATTTCGCGCTCGATAGTTTCACTCCACCCACCTTCAAACAACTTATGTTTGAAGCGGTACTTAATCATTTTAAAAAATCCCTGAAACAGTGTTTCTTTTGAGATTATTTCCACATCTTGGCGAGTAAACTGCTTATGTTGCTGGTCAGACTGTTGCATTTGGCACCTCTCTGAGTGAATCTTATAGTTTACTCAGACCTAAGCGTAACTTCCAAGGACGTGGCTCAACTTTTCATACAATTTTTGCAGTTTAATTTAAATTGATGAATTATATTTATTGCACGGCTGGATAGTTAAGTGTAAAACTTTGCAAAGTTTTCGAGTGAATTGGCATCAATTGAGTTAAACTCTTGATGACTAATATTTTTCGTTTTTTGGCAGGAATTGAACCTATGAAGAAACTGCTTCCACTAGTTATCAGTGCAGCACTAGGCAGCCTAAGTACTCATGCTTTCGCTGATACTCTGGCAGACATTTACAATCAAGCAAAAGAGAATGACCCTCAACTTTTGCGCAAAGCTGCTGAACGCGATGCAAAGTTCGAAGCAGTAGCAGAAAACCGTGGAGAGTTATTACCAGAAATTAGTCTAACCGCAGGTTACAACCTAACACGTGGCGACACGGATTGGGACTCAGGTAGTACTAGCGACAACGATAAGAATGCCCTAACAGCTGGCATCAACTTCTCGCAAGAACTTTACCAACGTTCTAGCTGGGTGAATTTGGACATTGCAGAGAAGTTGGCACGCCAAGCAGATGCGTCTTACGCTGCAGCACAGCAAGCTCTGATTCTGCGTGTTGCAACCGCGTACTTTGATGTATTGCGAGCACAAGACAACCTTGAATTTGTTCAAGCAGAAAAAGCAGCGGTCGGTCGTCAGTTAGAGCAAACTAAACAACGTTTCGAAGTAGGTCTTTCAGCTATTACTGACGTTCATGATGCACAAGCTCAATACGACGCAGTGTTAGCAGATGAAGTTATAGCACAAAACGATTTAGTGAACAGCTACGAAGGTCTACGTGAAATTACTGGTCAAGAACACTCTAACCTTGATGTTCTTGATACTAAGCGCTTCTCTGCTAGCCGTACTTCAACTGCTATTGATACGTTAGTTAATGAAGCTCAAGAGAAAAACTTAAGCTTGCTATCTGCACGTATCGCGCAAGATGCAGCCAAAGACAGCATCTCGCTAGCAAGCTCTGGACACCTACCATCGCTAACACTGGACGGTGGATACAACTACAGTGATATTTCAGACAGCATCAACTCAGACGGCACAACCAATAACTTTAACATTGGCGTCAATCTGAATGTTCCACTTTACACTGGTGGTAAAATAAGCTCAAAAACCAAGCAAGCGGAATACTCCTATGTTGCTGCTAGCCAGCAACTAGAAGAAACTTACCGCAGTATTGTGAAAGATGTTCGCGCATTCAACAACGACATCAGCGCATCAATTGGAGCGCTGCGTGCTTATGAGCAGACCGTTGTTTCAGCACAATCAGCCCTTGAAGCAACAGAAGCGGGGTTTGATGTTGGTACACGTACCATTGTTGACGTTCTAGATTCAACTCGTCGTCTATACGATGCCAATAAGAGCCTGTCTAACGCTCGTTACAACTACATTCTAAGTGTCCTTAAGCTACGTCAAGCCGTTGGTACACTAAGCGAGCAAGACATCCTAGATGTTAATGCGGGTTTGAAGACTGCGAGCAAATAGCGCACTAATAATTCGATAAAAAAGGCTTGCTCCATTGGAGCAAGCCTTTTTATTTCTATCTGTCTGAGTTAGTAGACGGTATCTATCTTAACGTTTTTCTCAACTAACCAATCCACTTTGTCTTCGCGTTTGATATGTAATGCCACGTCAACTGGTTGATCCAAATCGAGGGGAATTTGCCACACAAACACCACTTCCCACTGGTTCTGATTATGGGTGCGTAGTTCGAGTAAATCTCCGTCGATAATCCAGCTCTGATCACCTTGCTGAATGGATACGCTTTCAACATCTAGCTCCGCTGGTAAGGGTTTGTCAGATTCTAGATAGAGCGCACCATGCAGAGTACTGTCTTGCACTTCGCCAATGGTTGGCATCTTATTGATCCAAAGATTACTTTTGAGTACTACAGTGGTATCGGCGAATTCCAACTGGTTGCCTTGCTCCCAGCCTACAGGTTGTGAAGTACAGCCCACCATTAACGCCACACCGAGTGAGAGTGCTGCTAACTTTTTCATTTGATTCACCTTTGTCGTTCCGAGTGGTGTTGTAACCATTCTTTCAAGATATGAATATCATTTTCATACTCATTCTTTATTTCTTCAACCCAATCGTCGATGTTTTCCCACCAAGTTGGAAAATCTGGCGATTGCGCTTTCTGCGCCACGCTCTGAATATGCTTTAATCCAATAGAGCCTGCCGCTCCTTTAATTTTGTGAGCTTCTGAAACTATACCTTCCTGATGCTTGGCGACCATGTTTGAGTCCAACACTTGCAAGTACTCTGGCATCATCTCTTCAAACATCTCTATGCTGCTAAGTACAGGCTCTGGCCCAACAATACTGACGTAGGACTCAAGCATATCTAGGTCAAGTATACGAGAATAGATCTCTCCACCTTCGGCGATAACTTCGGGCTCGACGGTTTCATACTTGGTTTGCTCTACCTCTCCTTGAGTAAACTTAGCCAGAACCTCTTGCACCGCAGTCACTGAAAGAGGTTTACTGATCGCATCATCCATCCCTTTATCAAGATACTCTTGTTTGTTCTTGAGGACATTGGCCGTCAAGGCTACCAATGGCGGCAGATCCGAGTATGTGCGTCTAAAGTATTCTGCAACATCAAACCCGGTCATGTCTGGTAGCTGGATGTCTAGGAACACCAAGTCGTAAATTTCAGGATCAAACATCTCCATCGCTTCCATACCTGTCATGGCAACAGAGACTTCATGCCCCATACTCTCTAGCAGCGAGCGGGCAACCGTAATATTGAGCTCAATATCCTCAACCATAAAGATATTGAGTTCTTGCGATGGTGCAGCCACTGCTGATAAAGACTCTTCAACTTCTGCCAATGGCACACTGATAGTGACGGTGAAAGTACTACCAAATCCTTCTTCACTCGATACGGTAATATCGCCGTTCATCATATTGATTAGCTGCTTTGACACGGCAAGACCGATACCGGTTCCAACTGCATGGAGGTTGTCTTTCCCAGACTTGACCTGATAGTACATGGCAAAGATTTTTTCGAGCTCAGCCTCTGGGATACCGATACCGCTATCCTCTATCTCCATCGTAATATGAGCGTGTTGGTCTTCTATCTCGGAGCTGACCGTCATCACCACACCACCCTCTTTAGTAAACTTCATCGCATTGCTGATGAGGTTCCAAAGTACCTGACGAAGACGAGTCGCATCGACTTCAATCGCACTCGGCAGTTCGCTCAGACGTTCCAGATCAAAGCGCAGCCCTTTCTGCGACGCCATCAATGCAGAGATGCTCTCCATTTCTGCGACAAATTCTTCAAAATTAAGTGTCGATGGATAAAGCTCGAGTTTGCGGCGGTCGAACTTGTCCATATCAATAATGTCGTTGAAGATATTGCCCAAGGTAATAGCACTGACGTTAATGGTCTGCATATGATTACGCTGCTCTTCGGTAAGTTGAGTATCAAGCAGCATTCGACTCAAACCAACGATACCGTTAAGAGGGGTGCGTAGCTCATGACTGATTGTCGATATAAATGTTGTTTTATCTCGGCTGGCTTTTTCTAGCGATTCTTCATGGCGTTTACGCTCTGTGATATCACGACCAAAACCCACCAGACCTAAGTGACGCCCCTCTTTGCTGTAGAAAGGGACTTTACGCAATTCGAAATAGTTTTTACGTCCATCGGGATACTCAAGCCACTGCTCATAGGTTAGCGCTTGATTATCAGAGAAAACTTTCTGGTCTGTATCAACAATTTGTTGAGCGACTTCTTTGCTGTAAACATCCCAAGGTGTCAGACCGACCAGTTGACTCTCTTTCTTACCCGTCAGCTCTTCCATTGCTCGGTTACAGCCGGAGAAAACGCCCTCTGCGTTGCGGTAATAGATAAGGTCAGGAGAAGCATCAATAAACGAACGTAGCAGCGCGGTTCTCTCCGCCAGTTCTACCTGTGTTTTCTCACGCTGATAGACCTCATTCTCCAGATCTTTCATCGCTTCTTCACGCGCTTCTTCGGCTTTAATACGCTCTTCAATTTCTTGATTGAGCTTGGCAATGTTTTGTTGAAGCTTGTGGTTGAGTTCCTGATCTCGTGAACGCATATCTTTCAATTTCGAGACAAGCTTGGAGAGACGTTGGCGCGATTCTTCCAGTTGATCGACAACCACCGATAGAAAATACACCGCCCAAGGAGTAATTAATAAGCCAAAGAAAACTGAGCGTACGATGTCGATGTCATCGACGTGCCCACTTAAAACAAGAGTAATTCCGACTTGGACAACAACAGCAAGTGCCACCAAGGCCAAAGCAAGAAGAATAGAAAAACGCAGGATGCCCAGTTTGACTAACAAATCGACATAATACTGAGCAAGATTTTTAATCGGCTTCATTGAGAACTCCGCACGGTAACAGTCGTTAAATATTACCTGTTTTCACTACCGACAGCTAAAGGAATCCTTCCAACAAAAAGTGCTAATTCTCTGATGTGTGATGCACACAGGTCTGATTGCGACCGTTGGCTTTTGCTTGGTACAAAGCACTGTCAGCCAAAGCGACAATCGTTTCGCTGCTGGTCATCGGTTTAGGCACAATCGAGACAAGACCGATACTGGTCGTGATCTGGTTGGATACCTCAGATTTCTGATGCTCTAGACCAAGTTCAGCCACACCTTCATGAATACGCTGAGCCACTAATAGTGCACCTTCTGTGGTGGTATTTGGCAAGATGAAACCAAACTCTTCCCCGCCATAACGAGCCACGCAATCGCTTGAGCGGGTTAGCACTTTCTTAAATACTTCCCCCACTTTGATCAGTGCTTCATCACCGCGTTGATGACCATAAAAGTCGTTGTAACCTTTAAAGTAATCAATATCACACAAGATAATCGTGAGTGGCTGCTGCTCGCGGATATGGAGATACCAAAGTGTTTCAAGTTGTTCATCAAAGCGACGGCGGTTTGAAATCTGAGTCAATCCATCAATAAAGCTCAGACGCTCTAACTCTTGATTGGCCTCTTCCAGTTTTTGTTCCGCTAGGTAACGCTCTGAAACATCACGGGCCATGATCAGCACACCATTGGTTCCAGAAGCAGGATCTCTGAATGGAGATTTCACCACGTCATACCAAATATATGCGCCCTTACTGCTGATCACGCGATCGATATAGCGCAACGACTTACCTTCATAGAGCACCTTTTTATCCGTTTCTGATAGTCGTTCGTAGCTATCATTTGGGATTACATCCTGCAGACGTTTGCCAATCAAATCATCAACTTCGGCAATTCCTAACGCTTTCACAAACGGCTGATTACATGCCTGATAGACCATGTTTTCGTTAAAGATACCGATAGAATCAGGGCTTGATTCGAGGATGTTTTGTAAGATCGTGTCGCGTTGTGCCAGCGCGACTTCAGTATCTCGGCGCTTCTCCATCTCGTCGCGCAAGTTTTTCTGCATATCGTGCCAATCCGTCACATCGTGGCTAATACACAGTGTGCCTAGCTTTTCTCCATCAGATGACAGCAAGATATTCTGATAACTTTCGAGCAAGCAGCTACGACCATCTGGCGTCACTGTCCAACGTCTTTGACTTGCCCGACCCTTAATCACACCTTGGATATCGGCAGTCCCCTCTTCTTCGCGATTATGCCAAAAGCGCTGAAACGCTCGGTTAGTTGAGATGATCTGGCCGTCATTGTTCTTGATAAAGACCAACTCAGACAAGTTGTCGAACGCACTTTTGATCATTGAAAGTGAATTGATCTCTTTCTTTAGTTCTTGATCGGTTAAATGATGCGGAGAGAAATAGAGTAACCAAGTCGTGCGGCGGCGAAACAGAGTTTTATGCCCAGAGACATCAAGTTTAATCGCTCTGGTTTGCGAAATAGGCCAGCTCAACATATGTGAAGAGAAACGCGAACCGGCAAACGGGGAGGTAATAGAAAGCAGAAACTGAGGTGTCACTAAATCAGGTAACATAAAGCTCTTACCCACTTTACGCACCCCTAAAACTTGGGTCGCAGCTGGGTTAGCAAGCATTAATTCACCAGTCTTACTGTCGATTAACAGCAATGCGTTGGGTGTTGTCTCGAGTAGTTCAATCAGGTGCGCCTGATTTTTCGCATAGATAGCGATTGCTGCAAAAGTAGCAAGTAGGATGACAACAAAGTCAAAACCGTGCCCGCGGGTAGAGTCCCACAACCAAACTAATACTTGCTCCATTTATAACTCTGACTCAATGAATAATCTTTATAAGGGTACAAAAGATATCAGCTTATTGCTTAATTATCAGCCTTTAATATCGGCCTTGTGTATTCAAATGGTTGATTTATCAAAGAGCCTTGCGCCCCTAACTGGTGTAGAGAACGACCGATCTCAGTCATGGCTAACCAACGGTTTTCACACCATAAAGGTGCCAACAACGTAGGTCTACGTGCTGCTGAGGAGACACGGTGATACACCACTTCGGGAGGTGTCATACGTATTAGCTCACTGGCAATCGACACGTATTCTTCGAGCTCTGGAGCTGACAACTTGCCCGCTTTCCATGCTTTGGCCATGGTGCTGCCTTCGACAATATGAAGACCATGAAGTTTAATGCCGTCCGTGCCAACCGCCAAAACTTGCTTCAGTGTCGCGATATTGTCTTCGCGTGTTTCTCTGGGTAAGCCCACAATCAGGTGCGTACAGACTTTGATGCCAAGTGCGCGCGCACGCTGGGTAATTTCAGCGTAACATTCGAAATCATGGCCTCGGTTGATGCGTTTTAGCGTCTGATTGTTTGCCGTTTGCAAACCGAGTTCCAGCCAGATTTCGTACCCTTGTTCGACGTAATTTGCCAACAGTTCAAGGACGGCATCAGGGACACAGTCAGGGCGAGTACCCACGCACAATCCCACAATGTCAGCCGCTTTCAATGCTTGCTCGTACATGTTTTTAAGAACCTGTACTTCGGCATAAGTACTGGTATAAGCCTGAAAATAGGCAAGGTAGCGCTTCGCTCTAGAAATCTCTCCAGCTCGATCGGTTAGCTGCTCATGGATACTTTTTATTTGCGCATCTTCATCAGCGAACGAAGCGACATTGCAAAATGTGCATCCACCGCGGCCAATAGTGCCATCTCGATTTGGGCAGCTGAATCCACCGTGCAGTGTCAGTTTATGAACTTTTTCCCCGTACCTTCTCTGTAAGTCTTGTCCAATAGTGTTGACCAGCTCGTGAAGTTGCATCTTTACCCTTGCCTAAAGCGAAATAAATATCATTAAGATCTATGTAATTTAATTACAATATTGAAAGCAATTTGGGAATAAATGTAACGCTTTCAAACGGGGTTGGTGTTATGCAAAGTCAATAAACATGCAGAAATAATGTGCCTCAAGCCAATTGTTAAGCAAAAGTTAAACATAATATCAATTTATAACGCAAAAAATCTGGGCAACAAGCACGACTTTTGATTGCATTTTGTGCTGAGTAAATTGTAGGATACTTACAGATTTTGCTGCATTTTGTGTTTTTTATTACATTAAAGTTTGGCAAAACATCGGTGAACTCCTATTCCTACCTATATAAATCACTAGATTGTGATACAAAAAAACTGGATTTCACCAAGGATTGTTTTTCTCGCCATATTTTTCAGCGAGAGACGGAATGGAATCAAAGTCGCCAGCTAGGCTGACTTCGAATCATAAAAATAAAGGACAGGACGTAGAACTAGTTTCGACTAGCCCAATTGCGCCTATTTGAACTGGAAGGATGTATCCATGGTAGATAGAGAGCAAACTTCACAAGGTCTGTACACTCCTGAATTGGAGCATGACGCTTGTGGTATCGGTTTTGTTGCTCACTTAAAAAACCGTAAATCGCACGAAGTAGTTACGCAAGCTCTTGATATGCTTGCAAGGATGGAGCACCGTGGTGGTCAAGGATGTGATCCTTGCTCAGGTGACGGCGCTGGTATCTTGCTACAAAAACCACACGAATTTCTGTTAGAAGAAGCCGTTAAGCTTGGTATCAAGCTCCCTTCTTTCGAGAAATACGGCGTTGGTGTGGTGCTTTTCCCAAAAGACGAACACAAACGCGCGCAATGTCGCGATATCCTAGAACGTAATGCTAAACGTCTAGAGCTCGATGTTATCGGCTATCGTGTCTTGCCAACAGACAACTCAATGATCGGTGCTGACCCTTTAAGCACTGAACCGCAATTCGAACACGTATTCATCTCTGGTGGCCCTGGCATCACGCCTGAAGAGCTAGAGCGTAAACTGTACGTACTGCGTAACTACACAGTTCGAGTCTGTCTAGAAAGTGTCTCTAACATTGGTGATGATTTCTACATCAACTCAATGTCATACAAAACACTTGTCTACAAAGGTCAGCTGACAACAGAGCAAGTACCACAGTACTTCCTCGATCTACAGAATCCAACGATGGTGACCGCACTTGCGCTGGTTCACTCTCGTTTCTCAACCAACACTTTCCCGAAATGGCGCTTAGCTCAACCTTTCCGTTACATCGCTCATAATGGTGAAATCAACACCGTTCGCGGTAACCTAAACTGGATGAAAGCACGCGAGGCGATCATCGAATCAGACCTGTTTACTCAAGCTGAAATCGATATGTTGTTGCCTATCTGTCAGGAAGGTGCTTCAGACTCATCTAACTTCGACATGGCGCTAGAACTTCTGGTTCTTTCGGGTCGTAGCCTGCCACACGCATTGATGATGATGATTCCAGAAGCGTGGCAAGAAAACAAAAACATGGATCCAACTCGTCGTGCGTTCTACCAATACCACGCAAATGTCATGGAACCATGGGATGGCCCTGCTTCAGTCTGTTTCACAGACGGTGTTCAAGTAGGTGCAACTCTTGACCGTAACGGCCTTCGCCCTTCTCGCTACACAGTGACAAAAGATGATTTCTTGGTCATGGCGTCTGAGTCAGGCGTTGTGGATATTGCACCAGAAAACGTCGAATTCCGTGGTCGCCTACAGCCGGGTCGTATCTTCGTTGCTGACCTAGAGCAAGGACGTATTATTTCTGATGAAGAAGTAAAAGACGGCATTGCATCAGCACAACCTTACGAAAAATGGGTAGCAGAGAATCTTCTCAGCCTGAAGAAACTGCCGGATGCGAGCAACGAATTCAGCCAACCGTCACCTGAAAAGCTTCTGCACAAACAGCAAGCATTTGGGGTGAGCTCAGAAGAAGTGAACGAGATCATCGTTCCTATGGCTCGTGATGGTAAAGAGCCGCTGTCGGCTATGGGTGCCGACTGGCCACTTGCGATCCTTTCGCATCAGTCGCAACATCTTTCAAACTACTTTAAGCAGTTGTTTGCTCAGGTAACTAACCCGCCTATCGACCCGATTCGTGAGCGTATGGTTATGTCTCTGAATACTTACCTAGGTAAGGATCAGAACCTTCTTGCTGAGTCACCACTGCACTGTCAAAAAGTTGAGCTTGAATCGCCAGTACTTTCAAACTCTGAGCTTGAAAAACTGCGTGCTATCGATAACGAGCACTTACAAGCTAAGACGTTAGATATCGTATTCCAAGCAAGTGAAGATGAAGGCAAGCTAGAGCGTGCACTGAAGCGTATCTGTCAATATGCAGAAGATGCCGTAATCGACGGTTACTCAATCATCTTGCTAACAGACCGCGCGGTAAACTCTAACCACGCAGCGATTCCAGCAATGCTCGCCGTTGGCGCTGTGCACCATCACCTGATCCGTAAAGGTCTCCGTGCTAAGTGTGACATCGTTATCGAGACAGGTGATGCTCGTGAGACGCACCACTTTGCGACTCTGATTGGCTACGGGGCAAACGCAATCAACCCATACCTAGTTATTGAGACTATGGTTGAACTGCAACGAACCAAAAAACTGGATCCTGAAACCAACATTCGAGAACTGTTCGAGAACTACCGTAAATCTATCAACGGCGGTCTATTGAAGATCTTCTCGAAAATGGGTATTTCAACCTTGCAGTCTTACCACGGTGCACAAATTTTTGAAGCTCTGGGTATCAGCAAGTCTGTTGTCGACAAGTACTTCACTGGTACGGTTTCGCGTATCCAAGGTCTTACTATTGATGACATCGCCAAAGAAGTGCTTGTACGTCACCGTATTGGCTTCCCAACACGTGAAATCCCTGTTCAAGTACTGGATGTTGGTGGTGTTTATCAATGGAAACAACGTGGTGAAAAACACCTGTTTAACCCTGAAACTATTTCACTGCTTCAACAATCAACTCGTAACAAAGACTATGTTCAGTTTAAGCAATATGCGAAAGCGGTTGATGATCAAGGCGATAACGCAGCAACGCTACGTAGCCAGCTCGATTTTGTTAAGAATCCAGCAGGTTCTATCCCGCTAGAAGAAGTGGAGCCGATCGAAAACATCCTTAAACGTTTTGCTACCGGTGCAATGTCATTTGGTTCGATCTCTTACGAGGCACACTCGACTCTCGCAGTCGCGATGAACCGCATTGGTGCTAAATCGAACTCAGGTGAAGGTGGTGAAGACCCTTCTCGTTTCGAACGTAAAGAGAATGGTGATTGGGAGCGTTCAGCAATCAAACAGGTTGCTTCAGGTCGTTTCGGTGTGACGTCTTACTACCTAACTAACGCCGATGAGCTACAAATCAAGATGGCTCAAGGTGCTAAGCCGGGTGAAGGTGGTCAGCTACCTGGTGATAAGGTTGATGACTGGATTGGTGCGACTCGTCACTCCACACCAGGTGTTGGTCTAATCTCTCCACCACCTCACCACGACATCTACTCAATTGAGGATTTGGCTCAGCTAATCTTTGATTTGAAAAACGCCAACCGTGCTGGCCGAGTTAACGTCAAGCTGGTATCAGAAGCAGGCGTAGGTACGATTGCCTCTGGTGTAGCGAAAGCGAAGGCGGATGTGGTTCTTATCGCTGGTTTTGATGGTGGTACAGGCGCATCACCAATGTCTTCGATTCGCCATACAGGTCTACCTTGGGAACTGGGTCTAGCAGAAACACACCAGACACTACTGAAAAATGGTCTGCGTAACCGTATCGTAGTTCAGTCAGATGGTCAGATGAAAACACCACGTGACCTAGCGGTAGCAACACTGCTTGGTGCTGAAGAATGGGGTATCGCGACAGCGGCACTGGTTGTTGAAGGTTGTATCATGATGCGTAAGTGTCATAAAAACACCTGTCCTGTTGGTATCGCAACTCAGAACAAGACTCTACGTGAACGTTTTGATGGTCGTGTTGAAGACGTCGTAACCTTCTTCCAATACATGGCAGAAGGCCTACGTGAAATCATGGCAGAGCTCGGTTTCCGCACCATCGATGAGATGGTTGGTCAATCGCAGAAATTGAAAGTTCGCGAAGATATTGGTCACTGGAAATACAAGAACCTCGATCTGTCTCCAGTACTGCACATTGAGCATGCCCGTGAAAACGATGGTGTCTTCAATCAGACTGAACAGAACCACAATTTAGAACAGGTTCTTGACCGCAAACTGATTCAAGCGGCAATCCCTGCGCTTGAGAAAGGAGAAGCGGTTAACGCTGAGTTCCCAATCATTAACACTGACCGTTCTGCGGGTACCATGCTATCGAATGAAATTTCGAAAGTGTACAAAGACCAAGGTTTACCAAAACCAATGAACGTTAAGTTCACAGGTTCTGCTGGCCAATCATTTGGGGCATTCCTAGCAAAAGGAGTGAAGTTCGAAGTTGAAGGCGATGCGAACGACTACTGGGGTAAAGGTCTATCCGGCGGTACGCTGGTTCTTTACCCAGACTCGAAGTCAACCATCGTCGCTGAAGACAACATTGTAGTAGGTAACGTATGTTTCTACGGTGCAACTTCAGGTGAGTCATACATTCGTGGGATGGCTGGTGAACGTTTCTGTGTTCGTAACTCAGGTGCAAAAGTTGTTGTTGAAGGTATCGGTGACCACGGTTGTGAATACATGACTGGCGGTGTTGCTGTCATCCTAGGTTCAACAGGTCGTAACTTTGCAGCAGGTATGAGTGGCGGTGTCGCTTACGTTTGGGATAAGTCTGGTGACTTTGAAACTAAGCTGAACCCTGAACTTGTCGACCTAGATCCAATCGAAGCTGAAGATCGTGAACTACTAAAAGAGATGCTCACTAAGCAGGTTCAATTCACAGGAAGTGAAGTAGCGAAGTCTTTCCTCGACAACTTTGAAGCAAGCCTAGAAACCATGGTTAAGGTTATGCCGCGCGACTACAAAGCGGTACTTCAAAAGCGTAAGGCAGCAGCTGAACAAGCACAAACGGAACAAGTGGAGGCAGTATAATGGGTAAGCCTACTGGATTTTTAGAACATGGTCGTGAGCTTCCAAAGAAGCTCGACCCATCAGTTCGTATTGAAAACAACAAAGAATTCGTTCTAAACGAAGAGTTTGGCGACAAAATCAATACTCAGGCTTCTCGTTGTATGGATTGTGGTGTGCCTTTCTGTCACAGCGGTTGTCCGATTGGTAACATTATTCCTGAGTTCAATGACGCGGTTTACCGTGACAGCTGGGAAGAAGCATGGAATATCCTAAGCTCTACTAACAACTTCCCTGAATTTACAGGTCGTGTATGTCCATCTCCATGTGAGAGTGCATGTGTTTTGGGTATCAACCAAGATCCAATCACCATCTGTAATATCGAGAAAACCATCGTAGAAACAGCGTACCGTGAAGGGTACGCAAAACCTAAGACACCTCGTTCACGTACAGGTAAAACCGTCGCTATCATCGGTTCTGGCCCTGCGGGTCTAGCCGCAGCAGAGCAATTGAACAGCGCTGGTCACTCAGTCACGGTATTCGAGCGTGACGAAAAAGTTGGCGGCTTACTGCGTTTTGGTATCCCTGACTTCAAACTGGGTATGGACGTGATTGATCGTAAGATCAACCTTATGGCAGACGCGGGCGTCGAGTTCAAGGTCAATCAACATATCGGCGTTGACATTAACGCTCAGCAACTACGTCAGGAGTTTGATGTTGTTCTGCTTACTGGCGGTTCAACGGTTCCTCGTGATTTGCCAGTACCAGGCCGTGAGTTAAAAGGCGTTTACTTTGCGATGGAATTCCTAGCTCAGAACAACCGCCGTGCTAACGACATGGATCTGAAAGGTGAAGAGATTCACGCTAAAGACAAGCATGTTGTCGTCATCGGTGGTGGTGATACTGGTTCTGACTGCGTGGGTACCTCAAACCGTCACAAAGCAGCAAGCGTAACTCAGGTAGAGATCATGCCGATCCCACCAGAAAAGCGCCCTGTAAATATGCCTTGGCCGCAATATCCAATGATCATGAAAACAACCACTTCGCACGAAGAAGGCTGTGAACGTCATTGGAACATTTTGACCAAGGAATTTATTGGCAACGATAAAGGTGAAGTGACGGGTCTGCGTATTGCTGACATCGTGTGGCAAGATGCACAACCGGGTCAACGCCCAGAGTTTACAGAAGTTGCTAACTCAGAGCGTATCATCCCGTGCGACATGGCGTTCTTGGCTATGGGCTTCTTACATCCAGAGCCAAACGGTGTTTTGGCACAGCTGGATGTTAAGCTAGATGAACGTGGTAACGTGGCGACCGACGGTTTTGCAACTAACCAAAAAGGTGTGTTTGCCGCCGGTGATATGCGTACAGGCCAATCTCTGGTTGTTCGCTGTATCAATGAAGGTCGTGAGTGTGCAATCGCTATTGATAGTTATCTAATGGGTAACTCAAATCTTGAAGCGAAAGCCGACTCATTAATGCTTTCCGCATAAAGTGAGCCACCTAGATGAAGAATTTTATTAGATTCTAGGTGGTTTAGAATAACCAATCATTCCTTCCAAACTTTTCCATTTGACCAGTACATTGTGCTGGTCTTTTTTATTTCCCTGACATTCAAATGTTGCAAAATTGTAACAATCAAAATTCTAACCAACTGAATTATATAGATAATTACAGCGTATTCCGTGGTAAATTGTATATTAGCGTGATTTTCCACCAAGAACTTGACCTTTTTCATAATAACCTATACGTTGTGAAGTCGATGAAAATGAATTCGTCAAATTTTGTTAAATGTTTTAAGAACATTTACTGCATATCTATACGATATATAACAATTAAAATGAATAGTTAGTCATAAATACCAACCCTTTAAATGTTGGTAGTTCTGTCGGGATGACAGAGAAGCAAAGGGAGAATTGCAATGGCTCTATACGATCCTAGTCTCGAGAAAGACAACTGTGGATTTGGCTTAATTGCACATATGGAAGGTGAGCCAAGCCATAAACTGGTACGTACCGCTATTTCAGCACTTGATCGCATGACCCACCGTGGCGGCATCGCGGCTGATGGCAAAACGGGTGACGGATGTGGTTTATTACTACAAAAGCCCGATTCATATCTACGTCTTATTGCCGAAGAAAATGGCTTTAAGCTTGGTAAACAATATGCCGTTGGCATGATTTTCTTTAACCAAGACCCAGCCAAAGCACAGCAAGCAAAAGACATTATCAATCAAGAACTTGCCCAAGAAACGCTTACTGTATCTGGCTGGCGTGACGTGCCAACCAACGCAACAGTACTCGGCCCCATTGCCGCAGATTCTTTACCAACCATTCAGCAAGTTTTTATTTCAGCCCCTGCTGGCTGGCGTGAACGCGATATTGAACGTCGCCTATATATCGCCCGCCGTCGTATTGAAAAACGCATTGTTGATGATAGTGAATTCTACGTCTGTAGCCTTTCCACACAAGTCATAGTGTACAAAGGTCTATGCATGCCAGCCGACCTGCCAAGGTTCTATCTCGACTTGGCAGACCTGCGTATGGAATCTGCTATCTGTTTGTTCCACCAGCGTTTCTCGACGAACACTCAGCCTCGTTGGCCACTCGCTCAGCCATTTAGATATCTGGCTCACAATGGTGAAATCAATACGATTCAAGGCAACCGACAATGGGCTCGAGCACGAGCGTACAAATTCGCGTCACCACTGCTACCTGACCTGCAAACCGCTGCACCCTTCGTTAACGAAACAGGTTCAGACTCATCAAGCTTAGACAACATGCTCGATCTGTTTCTAGCTGGGGGTATGGATATCTTCCGTGCGATGCGAATGCTAGTTCCGCCAGCGTGGCAAAACCACCCTGATATGGATCCTGACTTGCGTGCTTTCTATGATTTCAACTCCAAACACATGGAGCCTTGGGATGGTCCAGCTGGTATCGTCTTATCCGATGGTCGTTACGCCGCATGTAACCTTGACCGTAACGGCTTACGTCCTGCTCGTTATGTCATTACAAAAGATAAGTTAATCACGTTAGCGTCTGAGGTTGGTATCTGGGACTATGCTCCCGATGAAGTCGCAGAGAAAGGACGAGTGGGTCCGGGCGAACTTTTAGTTATTGATACTCGCCGTGGAAAACTTTGGCAATCAAGTGAGATCGATAATGACCTCAAAGATCGCCACCCATACCGTGAATGGATGGAAAATAATGTCCATAAACTCACGCCATTCTCTAAGTTGCCAGAAGACCAAGTGGGCGAACGTAGCTTCGATGAAGATGAACTAAAGACCTATCAAAAGCAGTTTGCGATGAGCAACGAAGAGGTTGATCAGGTATTGCGTGTTCTTGGCGATATGGGACAAGAAGCGGTCGGCTCAATGGGTGACGATACGCCAATGGCGGTGTTGTCTTCTAAAGAGAGATTAATTACTGATTATTTCCGTCAGAAATTCGCTCAGGTAACCAATCCACCGATCGATCCACTTCGTGAAAAACACGTCATGTCATTGGCGACCAGTGTCGGCCAAGAGATGAACGTATTCTGCGAGACCGACGGTCACGCTCATCGTGTAACGTTTGATTCACCGGTTCTACTTTACTCTGATATGCAGCAACTACTTGAGTTAAGTGATGAGCACTACCGTAGTACAGTACTAGACATCAACTACAACCCTGACGACAAAGACCTTGAACAAGCGATTCTTGATCTTTGTGATCAAGCAGAGCAAGCGGTTCGCGAAGGAACCGTTCTCGTCGTTCTCTCAGACAAAACACTACAAAAAGGCCGATTACCGATCCCAGCAGCCATGGCTGTAGGGGCAGTACAAAGCCGATTGATCGATGCAAACCTTCGCTGTGACGCCAATATCATCGCTGAAACAGGCACTGTGCGAGACCCTCACCAATTTGCGGTACTGCTTGGTTTCGGTGCCACGGCGGTTTATCCATATCTGGCTTATGAAACCTTAGCGAAAGTCATTGATGATGGCGCTATCACCAAGAGCTATAGACAGGTGATGCAAAACTACCAGAGCGGCATCAACAAGGGTCTGTACAAGATCATGTCGAAAATGGGTATATCAACCGTTGCCTCATATCGTTGCTCTCAACTGTTTGAAGCGGTAGGTCTAAGCCAAGATGTTGTCGATCTCTGCTTCAAGGGAGTCACAACCCGAATTCAAGGGGCGAACTTCGAAGACTTCGAGCAAGATCTTTACAATCTATCTCGCAAAGCATGGACGAAACGTAAGCCAATTGAACATGGTGGATTGTTGAAATACGTTCACGGCGGCGAATACCACGCCTACAATCCAGACGTCGTAGGTACGCTACAACAAGCGGTAAAATCGGGTGACACTTCTGATTACCGAAGCTTTGCTAAGCAGGTAAACGAACGTCCCGTTGCTATGCTGCGTGACTTAATGCATCTGAAGAGATCGTCAACGCCGCTGCCATTAGAAAAAATTGAACCGAGTACCGAACTCTTCAAACGTTTTGACTCGGCGGCGATGTCAATCGGTGCATTGAGCCCAGAAGCTCATGAAGCCCTAGCAACCGCGATGAACCGTTTAGGCGGTTACTCAAACTCAGGCGAAGGTGGTGAAGATCCAAGACGTTTTGGAACCGAGCGAAATTCACGCATAAAACAGATTGCTTCTGGTCGTTTTGGTGTGACACCACACTATCTGACCAACGCAGATGTTCTGCAAATCAAAGTAGCACAAGGAGCAAAACCGGGTGAAGGTGGGCAGTTACCGGGACATAAAGTCACGGCTGAGATCGCGAAACTGCGTTACTCAGTACAAGGGGTAACACTGATTTCTCCACCACCACACCACGATATTTACTCTATCGAGGATCTAGCTCAGCTGATTTTCGACCTAAAACAGGTCAACCCAGAAGCACTGATTTCGGTCAAACTGGTTTCAGAGCCGGGCGTCGGCACCATTGCGACGGGGGTTGCCAAGGCATACGCCGATTTAATTACCATCTCAGGTTATGACGGTGGTACTGCGGCTAGCCCATTAACGTCAGTCAAATATGCTGGCAGCCCTTGGGAACTAGGTCTTGCAGAAACTCAGCAAGCTTTAGTTGCCAATGGTCTACGCCATAAGATTCGTCTTCAAGTCGATGGTGGCTTGAAAACTGGACTTGATGTCGTTAAAGCTGCAATTCTTGGTGCGGAAAGCTTCGGTTTCGGTACTGCGCCTATGGTTGCTATGGGTTGTAAATTCTTACGTATCTGTCACTTGAATAACTGCGCGACTGGCGTTGCGACTCAAGATGACACCTTACGCAAAGAGTACTTCAAAGGCCTGCCGGAAATGGTGATGAACTACTTTATCGGCCTTGCTGATGAAGTACGTGAGTTACTTTCACAACTGGGGGTTGAGAAACTTACTGACTTAATCGGTCGCACCGATCTCTTGGAAGCCGTTGAGGGGCTAACAGCGAAACAGAGCAAGCTAGATCTTTCTGGTATTCTTGAATCACCAGTATCGCCACAAGGCCACCCTCTTTACTGGACCGAATCAAATGCTCCATTTGATAAAGCTGAATTGAACCAAAAGATTGTCTCGGATGCACTTGAATCTATTGAGGCATGTCAGTCTAAAGATTTGTTCTACAAAGTGATTAACACTGACCGTTCTATTGGCGCACGTTTATCTGGTGAAATCGCGAAACGCTATGGCAATCAAGGTATGGCAGCAAGCCCAATTAGGCTACACCTAGACGGTACTGCTGGTCAGTCATTTGGTGTCTGGAATGCTGGCGGTGTTGAACTTTACCTGACAGGCGATGCGAACGACTACGTGGGTAAAGGTATGGCTGGAGGCAAAATTAGCATCAAGCCTCACCAAGGCACTACCTTCCAGTGTAATGAAGCAACGATTATTGGTAACACCTGTTTGTATGGCGCGACTGGCGGAAAACTTTTCGCGGCAGGTACGGCGGGTGAGCGATTTGGTGTCCGTAACTCAGGTACGATTGCCGTGATCGAAGGCGCAGGTGACAACGCTTGTGAATACATGACGGGCGGTATTGTCGCTATCCTTGGTGCTACCGGGGTTAACTTTGGCGCGGGTATGACAGGCGGTTTCGCTTACGTGCTTGATGAGAACGAAGAGTTCCAAGGACGAGTAAACCAAGAATCTGTCGAAGCGATTGCGCTATCGGATCTTTATATCCACCAAGAACACCTCCGCGGTTTGATCGCTGAGCACCTAGAAGAAACTGGCTCAGTCCACGCGGAAAACATCCTAGCGAACTTTGATGAATGGATTCCGAAGTTCTACTTGGTTAAACCGCAGGCAGCAGATTTAAGTACTCTGCTTGGTCATCAAAGTCGCAGTGCGGCAGAACTTCGCGTTCAAGCGCAGTAATCATGGAGGATGTTTGAATCATGAGTCAGAACGTATACCAATTTATCGATGTTCAGCGCGTCGATCCTGCGAAAAAACCGATTAAGATTCGTAAGATCGAGTTCGTTGAAATTTATGAACCCTTTACTAATCAGCAAGCTACCGCTCAGGCAGATCGCTGTTTAGACTGTGGTAACCCTTACTGTGAATGGAAATGTCCGGTTCACAACTACATTCCTCAGTGGCTAAAGTTAGCCAATGAGGGGCGAATTCTGGAAGCGGTAGAACTCTCTCACCAGACCAACAGTCTTCCAGAAGTTTGTGGACGCGTCTGCCCGCAAGATCGTCTCTGTGAAGGTTCTTGTACCCTAAACGAGGACTTTGGTGCGGTCACTATCGGTAATATCGAAAAGTACATCACCGACAAAGCCTTTGAAATGGGCTGGAAACCGGACATGTCTAAAGTAGTTTGGACAGATAAAAAAGTCGCGATTATCGGTGCAGGCCCTGCAGGCCTTGCCGCTGCGGATATCTTGGTCCGAAACGGTGTGAAGCCGGTTGTCTTCGACCGCTACCCTGAAATTGGTGGCCTACTTACGTTTGGTATTCCATCGTTTAAGCTTGAAAAAGGCGTGATGGAAAACCGTCGTCGAGTATTCACTGAAATGGGCGTTGAGTTCCGTTTGGGTGTAGAAGTCGGTAAAGACATCGAGATGCAGCAGCTTGTCGATGAGTATGATGCCGTCTTCCTAGGTGTAGGTACCTACAAAAATATGCGTGCCGGACTTGAGAATGAAGATGCTCAAGGCGTCTACGATGCCTTGCCTTTCCTTATCTCCAATACCTATAAAGTGATGGAGTTACCAAGTGAAGAGGCATTTATCGATATGGCTGGCAAAAAGGTCGTTGTCCTAGGTGGTGGTGATACCGCGATGGACTGTGTTCGAACTTCGATTCGTCAAGGCGCCTCAAACGTTATCTGTGCGTATCGTCGTGATGAAGAAAACATGCCTGGCTCTCGTCGAGAAGTGAAAAACGCGAAAGAGGAAGGCGTTAACTTCATGTTTAACTTACAGCCTCTCGGGGTCGAAGTTGATGCCAGTGGCAAAGTCTCTGGTGTTAAAGTCGTTAAGACTGCACTAGGTGAACCCGATGACGCTGGACGACGTCGTCCTCAACCCGTAAAAGGCAGTGAACACGTGCTTGCTGCTGACGCTGTAATCATGGCGTTTGGCTTCCAGCCGCATCAAATGTCATGGCTAGCACCTTTTGGCGTCGAGCTCGATGACTGGGGGCGTATTAAAGCGCCGTCGGATCAGGAGTTTATGTTCCAAACCAGCAATAAGAAAATCTTTGCTGGTGGTGACGCGGTTCGTGGTTCTGACTTGGTTGTAACAGCCATCGACGAAGGACGTAAAGCGGCTGAAGGTATTCTCGACTTCCTAGAAGTTTAACCTCTCATAACCATGAAAAAGGATCCTATTTTTGGATCCTTTTTTTATTTAAAACATATAATTATCTGACCAGTTCCAATACTAAGGAATCCAAGATGAAAAAAGGGGCTCTCCTTTCTTTGACCCTACTCGCCTTAACTGCATGCAGCCAAGGAGTCACAACCATGACAGATCGCACTTCTCTCCCTTGTGGTGACAAACCTAACTGTGTCTCAACTCAAGATGTACGAGAGAAGCATCAGCTTGCACCATTTACTTTAGCGAGCAACACCAGTATTGATGCCATCGAAGCTGCCGCGCTGCAATTACCCGGAGCTAAAACAGCCGTGAAGGAGCAGGATTATCTTCGTATTGAATGCACCTCAAAGATCATGCGCTTTGTTGATGACCTCGAATTACGCATTGAAGGTGGACAGTTGTTGGTACGCTCTGAATCTAGAGTGGGTTACTCCGACTTTGGCGTTAACCGTAAGCGCGCGGATCAACTCCGTACCCTTCTGAGTGAGAAAGGGCTCATCCAATAACATTCAGAATTTGACGTAACAAAAAGCCGAAGCAAGTGCTTCGGCTTTTCTCTATATAGGATTACTGCTGAGTATCATCTCGGAAGACAACCAGTCGCTTCGGAGCGACTTTGCCATCTGCGTTGACTTCAGCCACACCGATGAAGAGCTTCTCTTCTCCAGATGTCATGCGAAGTGGAGTACCTTCTGGTGCGCCAAACACTTGTACTGGCATACCGTGCTGAACAAGATCGGTAAGCTCTGCGTTAAGGTTAACTTCCGGCAGATCTTCTACTGCGGTATCCATTGGCAATAGCAGTGGATCAAGTAGGTCTTTCGGTGCAATTTCCTCACGTTGAGCTTGCTCAAGCAACTCATTCAGTTGCTCTAGCGTCACCATCTTCTCGTAAGGGTAATTTGCAACCGCGGTACGACGCAACATAGTGACATGAGCACCACAACCAAGCATTTCACCTAGGTCATCAACGATTGTGCGAATGTAAGTACCTTTCGAACAGTGTACTTCCATTTCCACTTCATCACCTTCGAAGCGATGCAAGATGATTTCATAAACCGTGATCTTGCGAGATTCTCGCGGTACTTCAATGCCTTGACGCGCATACTCGTACAAAGGCTTACCTTGGTACTTGAGCGCAGAGAACATTGAAGGCACTTGATCAGATTCACCACGGAACTTATCGATACAAGCGAGCAGCTTATCCATATCAACGTTGATAGGACGCGTTTCTACCACTTCACCGTCAGAATCAGAGGTATCGGTTCTCTCACCCAGCTTAGCAATCACACGGTAACGCTTGTCGGAATCAAGCAAAAACTGCGAGAACTTGGTTGCTTCACCGAGGCAGATCGGCAGCATACCTGTCGCTAGGGGATCCAGTGCACCCGTATGACCTGCTTTTTCAGCAAAATAGATTCGCTTTACTTTCTGCAGTGCATCGTTCGATGAGATGCCCGTTGGTTTATCCAACAGAATCACACCGTTAATTGGACGACCTTTACGACGACGAGCCATTAGCTGTCTTCCCCAGTCTGTTCTTCTTCACGACCTGAGTCTCTTTGCTTACGCTTGTCTTCGCTAACCACTTCAGAAACAAGGTTCGACATACGCATACCTTCAACCAAGGTGTTGTCATAGTAGAAACGAACTTCTGGCGTTAAACGCAGACGGATACGCTTGCCTAGCATCATGCGGATATGAACTTCATGCTCACGCAATGCTTCAAGGCATGACTCTGGTGTTTGCTCACCAACACAAAGGAAGGTTACAAATACTTTTGCATACGCTAGATCACGTGACACTTCTACATCAGAAATCGTCACCATGCCTAGGCGTGAATCACGAACTTCGCGCTGAAGGATCAGAGCGAGTTCTTTTTGCAGCTGCTGTGACACTCGCTGCGTGCGGCTAAATTCTTTTGACATATCTTTTCTCTTATTAGAAAGAATGGGGGGATGGTCGTAACCAGCCCCCCATGGCGTATTCAACAACCAATTACAGCTTATCTTAAGAAGATCTTGCTCGTAATTTTAGTCAATTAGTCAAGAGTACGTTTAATCTCAACGATTTCGAATACTTCGATCTGGTCACCAACGCGAACATCATTGTAGTTCTTAACGCCGATACCACACTCGTAGCCATTCTTAACTTCTTGAACGTCATCTTTAAAGCGACGTAGTGATTCTAGCTCACCTTCGTAGATAACAACGTTATCACGTAGTACACGGATAGGGTTGCTACGCTTAATTAGACCTTCAGTAACCATACAACCAGCGATTGCGCCCAGTTTCGGTGACTTAAACACGTCACGTACTTCAGCAAGACCAATGATCTCTTGCTTGAATTCTGGAGCAAGCATACCGCCCATTGCTTGTTTAACTTCATCAATCAATTGGTAAATGATTGAGTAGTAACGTAGGTCAACACTTGCAGCTTCAACCGCACGACGCGCAGAAGCGTCAGCACGAACGTTAAAGCCAAGGATGATAGCGTTTGAAGCTTCAGCTAGAACTACGTCAGTTTCTGTAATACCACCAACACCAGAACCCACAATGTTTACTTTCACTTCGTCAGTCGATAGTTTCAGTAGTGAGTCTGCAATCGCTTCAACAGAACCTTGTACGTCAGCCTTCAGTACTACGTTCAGTTCTGCAACTTCACCAGCAGTCATGTTAGAGAACATGTTCTCTAGTTTAGATTTCTGCTGACGTGCAAGTTTCACTTCACGGAACTTACCAGCACGGTAGTTAGCAACTTCACGCGCTTTACGCTCATCACGTACTACAGTCGCTTCGTCACCTGAAGAAGGCACACCTGAAAGACCTAAGATCTCTACAGGGATAGAAGGACCCGCTTCTGTGATTTCTTTACCAAGCTCGTCACGCATTGCACGAACACGGCCGTACTCTTGACCACAAAGAACGATATCACCTTTGTTTAGTGTGCCTGACTGAACAAGTACTGTAGCAACTGGACCACGACCTTTATCTAGTCGAGATTCAACAACTACACCAGACGCCATACCTTCTTTCACCGCTTTAAGTTCAAGAACTTCAGACTGAAGAAGGATTGCTTCTAGAAGACCGTCAATGTTAGTGCCCTGTTTCGCAGAGATGTGAACGAACATGTTCTCACCGCCCCACTCCTCAGGAATTACGTCGTACTGAGCTAGCTCATTCTTAACGTTGTCTGGGTTTGCGTCTTCTTTATCGATCTTGTTAACCGCAACAATCAGTGGAACGTCTGCCGCTTTCGCGTGCTGAATCGCTTCAACTGTTTGTGGCATAACGCCATCGTCCGCTGCAACAACAAGAACAACGATATCCGTCGCTTGAGCACCACGAGCACGCATAGCTGTAAACGCCGCGTGTCCAGGAGTATCAAGGAAGGTGATCATGCCGTTGTCTGTTTCTACGTGGTATGCACCGATGTGCTGTGTAATACCACCTGCTTCACCAGACGCAACGTGTGTGCGACGAATGTAGTCAAGCGTAGACGTTTTACCATGGTCAACGTGACCCATGATAGTAACAACTGGTGCACGAGGAACAGCTTCAGCGTTGTTGTCACGATCTGACAGTACCGCTTCTTCCAGCTCATTCTCTTTACGCAGAATAACTTTGTGGCCCATTTCTTCAGCAACTAGCTGAGCCGTCTCTTGGTCGATAACTTGGTTGATAGTCGCCATTGCGCCCATCTTCATCATCACCTTGATAACTTCTGTGCCTTTAACCGACATCTTGCTAGCAAGTTCAGATACAACGATTGTTTCGCCGATCACAACGTCTGCTTTAGCAACAGTAGCGGTCTTATCGAAGCCTTGCTGCATTGAAGCTGGCTTAGAAAGTCTGCCTTGCTTACGACCTTTACCACCACGTTGGTTGCGGCTAGGACGAGGTGGCTCTTCATCTAGAGAAGATTTCTTTTTCTTCCTGCGACGAGCGCCTTCTTCTCTACGGTCAGCAGCATCTTCTGCTTCACGTGCATACGAAGAAGTAGTCACATGGTAGTCAGAGTTTTCAAGCTCTTTCTTCTTCTGTTCTTCTTCATTCCAACGAGCTTCATTTTCTTCAGCTAGTTTACGAGCTTCTTCAACAAGCTTTGCAGCTTCTTGTTCAGCTTTACGTTGGGCTTCTTCTTCCTGACGACGTTTTAGTTCGTCAGCTTCTTTTTTCGCTTGCGCATTAGCGTCCGCATTTTTTGCATTCATGTCTTTCTTAGCCTTATCAGCTTGTACGCGCTTTGCCTTTTCTTCTGCGTCACGTTTTGCATCCGCTTCTCGCTTCGCTTTCTCATCGGCCTCGCGTTGTGCTTTCTCTGCAGCTTCACGTTTTGCTAGCTCTTCAGCCTCACGCTTCGCAAGCTCTTCAGCTTCACGCTTTGCTGCTTCCTCAGCCTCACGTTTTGCGTCGTCTTCGATAATGCTGCGCTTCACATAAGTTCGCTTCTTGCGTACTTCTACTTGAACATCCTTACTCTTGCCGCCACCAGCATTTACGCTAAGTGTGCTGCGAGTTTTACGCTGTAGAGTTAAACGAGTTGGCTCAGATTCACCCGTGGTGTCACCGTGCTCTTTCTTTAAGTGAGTCAAAAGTTTCTGCTTTTCTTCATCAGAAACCTGATCACTGCTCGCTTTGTTCATACCAGCATCAGCAAGTTGTTCAATTAAGCGGTCCACTGGAGTTCCAATTTCTTCACTCAGTGCCTTAACAGTAATTTGTGTCATGCCGCTTTCTCCTTGCTGAAAATTATGCTTCGTCGCCGAACCAACAGATGTTACGAGCTGCCATAATCAGCTCACCCGCACGCTCTTCGGTCAGGCCTTCAATACCTTCAAGATCATCGATGCCCTGATCAGCTAGGTCTTCTAGTGTTGATACACCTTTAGCTGCCAGTTTAAATGCCATCTCACGCTCAAGACCTTCAAGGCCTAGTAGGTCTTCTGCTGGCTCAACGCCTTCGAAAGACTCTTCTTGTGCTAGCGCAAGAGTAGTTAGTGCATTCTTAGCACGATTACGTAGTTCTTCGACTAGATCTTCATCTAGACCATCAACTTCAAGTAGTTCGTTAACTGGAACGTAAGCAACTTCTTCTAGAGTTGAGAAGCCTTCTTCAACAAGCAGTTGAGCAAAGTCTTCTTCGATATCTAGGTGCTTCATGAAGCTATCAATAGCAGCTTGAGACTCTTCAGCATGTTTCTTGTGAAGGTCTTCTACTGTCATTACGTTAAGTTCCCAACCAGTCAGTTGAGATGCAAGACGTACGTTCTGACCGTTACGGCCGATAGCTTGTGCTAGGTTGTCCGCTTCAACTGCGATATCCATAGCATTCGCATCTTCATCTACGATGATAGAAGCAACGTCTGCAGGCGCCATTGCATTAATTACAAATTGCGCTGGGTTATCGTCCCAAAGAACGATATCGATACGCTCACCACCAAGCTCGCCAGAAACGGCTTGTACACGTGCACCGCGCATACCAACACACGCACCCACTGGGTCAATACGTTTGTCGTTCGTTTTCACTGCGATTTTTGCACGAGAACCTGGATCGCGAGCTGCACCTTTAAGCTCAATGATCTCTTCCGCAATTTCAGGAACTTCAACACGGAATAGCTCAGCAAGCATTTCAGGCTTAGAGCGAGTAACAAATAGCTGGAAGCCACGCGCTTCTGGAGCCACTTTGTATAGTAGACCACGTACACGGTCACCTGGACGGAAGTTTTCACGAGGAAGTTGGTCATCACGTAGGATTACCGCTTCCGCGTTGTTACCTAGGTCAAGAACAACCGTTTCACGGTTTACTTTCTTAACTACGCCAGTCACAAGTTCACCTTCATTGTCGATGAACTGTTCAACGATTTGTGCACGCTCTGCTTCACGTACTTTTTGTACGATAACTTGTTTCGCAGTTTGAGTCGTAATACGGTCAAATGTTACAGACTCAATATCATCTTCAACGTAATCACCTAGTCGAACTTCTGCATCATCGTACTGAGCAGCTTCTAGAGAGATTTCCTTCGTTGGATGTTCAACGTTTTCTACTACTAACCAACGACGGAAAGTTTCGAACTCGCCTGTTTTACGGTCAATTTGAACACGAACGTCAATTTCGATTTCGTGTTTTTTCTTAGTAGAAGTTGCTAGAGCAATTTCAAGGGCTTCAAAGATACGCTCACGAGGTACCGCTTTCTCATTCGATACCGCTTCTACTACCGCTAAAATTTCTTTACTCATTTTAAATAGCCTCTAAGACTTTAATTAAAATTTAGGGATCAGGTTAGCTTTTGAGATATTGCTTAGTGCAAACTCTTCTTCATTACCATCAACAGTAACAGAGATAGTTTCACCATCCACTGAGTGGATTACACCTTTCCACTTGCGACGGTTGCCTACAGCCATCTTCAAAACGATGCTTACCTCGTGACCAATAAATTGTTCATAGTGTGCAGCTTTGAAAAGTGGTCTTTCTAAACCTGGTGAAGACACTTCAAGGTTGTAAGCCACTGTGATTGGATCTTCAACGTCCATAACCGCACTTACTTGACGGCTAACTTCCGCACAATCTTCGACAGTAATGCCGTTTTCGTGGTCGATAAAAATACGCAACGTTGAATGCTCGCCTGCGCGAATAAATTCTAATCCAACTAACTCATAACCTGATGCAGCTACAGGAGCTTCAAGCATTTCAGTAAGTTGTCTTTCTAAACCAGTCATTTTAACCACTCCAGAAACAAAAAAAGGGCTCACAGCCCAATTTAAATTCCAAGCAAAGCTCTAAATTTCCCTTCAGAAATTTAGATAACAAAAAACCCCGAAAAGTCGGGGTTTTTTGTTGCTGGACCCTGATACGTTAAGCAAAATCATTGTCGCTTAACTCGCAGTATCGCTACTGCGCAAACTTGTCCAAATCCTAAGAGGATTGGTTGCGGGGGCCGGATTTGAACCGACGACCTTCGGGTTATGAGCCCGACGAGCTACCAAGCTGCTCCACCCCGCGTCCGACTTGTCGAGCATTATACGCTCTCCAAGGTGTTTTACAAGTTTGTAAATCAATGGTGCCGAGAGAGGGACTCGAACCCTCACACCTAAGGCACTAGCACCTCATGCTAGCGTGTCTACCAATTTCACCATCTCGGCAGCTAATTCTATTTCTCAGCTAGAAAATAGCTTATTGAGGAATTTCACTACCTTGAGGGGCAGGAATTTCACTCGCATCGTCAGCTTGCTGGATAACTTGACCTTGTGTTGGGTCAACCCACTGAGATTCAGTTTTGTGTGTAGACATATTGCCTAGCACCAAGCTGAGGACGAAAAATACTGTTGCAAAAATTGCAGTCATTCGGGTTAGGAAATTACCTGAGCCGCTTGCGCCAAACACTGTGTTTGATGCGCCTGCACCGAATGAGGCTCCCATATCTGCGCCTTTACCTTGTTGAATCAACACTAGGCCGATTACACCAACCGCTGCCAACAGGTAAATCACAAGTAGAACTGTAAACATTATTTCCACCTATGTTCCAAATTGTTGAGCCAGCGCCGCTCGAAAACATTACTTTTCAATAGGTTTTTGAACAAGGCTAGCGACCTCCTTATCGAAGGCCGAGCAATACTAGCGAAACACGCTAATGCTGACAAGTAGATTTTTGCAAAAAATTAGCCACTGGCCGCCAAGCGGTCAAAAAAAGGACAAAACGATAATTTTTCATCCTTTTTCTGTGGCGAACAAAGCTAAAGTTCTGAAAATTCTCTGCTGTATTCGATCAAACCTGTGCGCTGATTTAGCTCTCCTTCCACTAAACCTAGCACCTGAAATGCACCTTGAGGGACATCCCACTGACAACGCATATTATGCTTTTCGCTTGCTTCAAAGCCAAATCGAGCATAATAAGCAGGATCACCAAGTACCACGCAAGCTGGGTAGTCAAACTCCAGTAAAGAAGCTAATCCTTCTTTTACGAGATCGGCTGCAATGCCCTTGTTTCGGTAATCGTGACGAACAGCTAGTGGCGCTAATCCCTGCCAGTTTAGGTCTTCACCGTCTAATGTGACCGGACTAAACAGTACATAACCCACGACTTCACCTTCATCGTTGCAAGCAACAAGCGACAATGTACGGCGACCATTTTCTCTTAGTGTCATCACTAAGTTCGCTTCTGCTTCAGTGTCGAAGGCTCCTTTTAGAAGTCTATCGACCGCCAGAATATCTGCTGGTGCTTCAGTTCGAATAAGCATTTACAACCTCTTTGTGTGTTGAAGGCGATTGTAAGCCTTTTTGCACAAATTCGGCTAGCTGATTTAACAAGGTCTGAACAGCTTTCGGCAATGAATCAAGATCGACACTGTCCATCAAGTTTTTAACTTCCAAACCCAATTCCGTATCACCTTCTATGGTTAGGCGACGCTGGAAAAACAGGGTATCAGGATCTTCTTTGCGTCCCGCAATCAAAACTAAGTCATTCAGATTGCCTCCAAACAACACATCTTCCTTCACACTTTTATCACCAACAACAAGCTGTTCGTCTTGATAGCTAATTAGCCAACTCAGCTGCATATCTTTTACTTCAACTTTTAACCACTTATCTTCAAGGAATTCGAAATCCCCATCTTCAAGAGCCTCTTTAAACACCGTTTTTAGCCCTTCAAGCAAGGCTTTTTTTTGTACAGATTGAGGCAATAAGTGGACTGGAGATCGCAAAATTGATGCAGCGTTTTGAACTAGTTGAGTGCGAATCTTGTTAATCACGCGAATTATCCGTTACTTTGTGGGTTGGAATTGCTCATCATAAAGTATGTTTAACTAACGATTCCTGTTATTTGTCAAAGAATCTGCGTGATGCCTGAAACTCTTTAAACTACAGGCAATGACAGTTATAGTTATTACATCATTCATATTCACAATCGATGTGAATCACAAGCTCTGTTGGAGAGTTGGAAAAACTTGATGCTATCGCAACAATTACAGCACTGGTTTAAAGAAATAACGGCTAACAGCCCGTTTTTTTTCGCTATCTTAGATAACCAGCATAATTATGCCGTGGTTAACGGGCGCTATTGTGATATCGCAGGTCTTACTCCTCCTGAACTGGTTGGTATGAGTGACAGCCAGATCATGGGGCAACAGTTTTATAATCATCTCAAGCCTTATTATGATCGCGCTTTTAAAGGCGAATCGATCGAAGCTGAGATGACGATGGGTGATCTCGATTTAGAGACTAGCCTGCATTTCAATATCTCACCACTGAATACCGATGGTAAGATCGAGCACATCATCTTTCATGCTCTCGACACCTCTGAAAAACAGATCCTGATTCGCTCTTTGGAAGAGTCAGAAGGTAAGTTTTCGACTTTAACCTCTCTGGTTCCTGAGGGAATCATGTTAGTGGAAGACGATTGCATCATATCAGCAAATCCTGCTGCGTTAAGATTACTTGGTTTTGAGTCGGTACAAGATGTACTCGGAGAAAGCCTTTCACGGCTATTTGTCGATGAAAAAACAAAAACGGTTTTTTCTAGCTCATTAGTCAGCTCACTAGGTGAAGCGCCATTAACGTGTCTGACTGGTCCTCGCTGTGGATTTGAACGCAAAGTCCAGCTCTTGGCTGACGCTACAATGATTCTCGGTAGTGATTCCCAACTGGTTTTGATCCAAGATGCAGATTCGACACCTAAGAAGCTCTCTCCAACACAGCACGAAGATGCGCATGTTGACTCACTCACCGGCTTGTATAACCGTTTCGGATTCACCAAACGTTTAGAGCAACTGATTCACAACGATACACCGTTGATCATGCTCTATCTTGATATCGATAACTTCAAAAATATCAACGACTCACTTGGCCACCATATTGGGGACAAAGTGATCAAGGAAGTCTCTTCTCGTCTTAAGCGCCTTTTACCTCCACATGCGGTTTTAGGGCATTTAGGAGGAGATGAGTTCGGCATCATACTGCCTGAACCTGATAATAATCGCATGGCAGAAATGCTGTCAGAACGCATTATCTCTCTCGTGAATCAACCATTTGATCTACACCATTTCAGCAAGCGACTTGCATGCTCTATTGGTAGTGTCGCCTACCCTGGCGATGGCAACGATGCTCGTATCTTGCTGCAAAACGCTGACACAGCAATGTATGAGGCGAAGGATCGTGGTCGTAACCGGCTGATCAAGTTCAACGATCAGATGAACAAAGAAGCTCGCATGCGCCTATGGCTGGAAATCGAATTACAGAAAGCGCTGCAACAAAATGGACTTGAGGTGTGGTATCAACCTAAAGTCAATGCGCGAGACTTCAGTATCAATGGTGCTGAAGCACTGATCCGTTGGAAGCATCCCGTGGAAGGCTACATTAGCCCTGGTGCATTTATTCCTGTTGCGGAACGAGCTGGCTTGATCGAACATCTAGGTCGAGTGGTCATGCGCGAGGTCTTTACCACAGTCAAACGCTGGAAGCTGCAAGGTATTTTACCGGGTCGAGTGGCGATCAACCTCTCCCCTGAACAATTTGGCAATCCTAAGTTAATCGACTATATGGAAAAGTTGCTGCGCACAACAGAGTTAGATCCAAGCTGTATTACTTTTGAGCTGACAGAAAGTGCGGTGATGAGTGATAGTGAGCACACTCTACAAATGTTGAATGCAATTAAGCGACTAGGTTTTGCTCTATCAATCGATGACTTCGGAACAGGCTATTCATCGCTCTCCTACTTAGCGAGATTCCCAATCGATGAACTCAAAATTGACCGAGCATTTATCTCTGATATTGATACGCTGCCTAAACAAATCACAGTCATAGAAAATATCATCAATCTAGGTAAATCACTCAATTTGACTGTCGTCGCTGAAGGTGTAGAAACCCAGCAACAAGCGACTCTGCTGTCTAATCTAAACTGTAACTCAATTCAAGGCTTCCACTTCCATCGCCCTCAGCCAAGACAAGAGGTTGAAGAGCTATTTGCACAAAACCGTCGCCACAAAAACTAACCCTAAGTGATTATTTCACTTAGAAACTCACTCAAACCTGCCTTATATCAAATTCGCCATTCATAATTCTTCATAAAATGCTCAGCAATTTTATGAGACAGTCTGGTAAGAGCAATGGAACTCCTATGCCCTGCAGGTAACTTGCCTGCACTAAAAACTGCAATTGATTGTGGCGCTGATGCGGTTTACATCGGTTTTAAAGATGATACCAATGCCCGTCATTTTGCGGGCTTAAACTTTACAGGTAAGAAACTGGAAAAAGCTGTTCAGTACGTTCATGACCATAAGAAGAAGATTCATGTCGCTCTCAACACTTTCGCTCATCCAGACGGATTTTCCCGTTGGACCGATGCGGTCGACCGTGCTGCGGATAATGGCGTAGATGCCCTGATTGTGGCAGATATCGCGGTACTTGATTACGCATCTCAAAAGTATCCGGACTTAGAACTTCACTTATCAGTGCAGGCCTCGGCAACAAACGTCGCGGCGATCGATTTCTACAAGAACAACTTTAACGTCAAGCGCGTTGTTCTACCTCGTGTTCTTTCGATTCATCAGGTGAAACAGCTATCACGTAATATCACCAGCGATGTCGAACTAGAAGTGTTTGCGTTTGGCAGCCTATGTATCATGTCTGAAGGCCGCTGCTATCTCTCCTCATACATGACAGGAGAATCACCAAACACAGTGGGGGCGTGTTCGCCGGCCAAATATGTTCGCTGGCAAGAAACCGAGAGTGGGCTCGAGTCTCGCCTCAACAACATTCTTATCGACCGTTACAGCGAAGGTGAAAACGCAGGTTATCCGACCTTATGTAAAGGCCGTTTCACCGCCGATCTAGAAGAGCAAACTAAGGCTTATCATGCGTTGGAAGAGCCAACCAGTTTGAACACCCTTTCTATGCTCCCTGAGCTGTTTGCCGCGAACGTAGCCTCGGTAAAAATCGAAGGACGCCAACGCAGCCCTGCCTACGTAGAGCAGGTAACACGTACTTGGCGAGCCGCTATTGATCGCTACTTAACAAACCCTGAAGGCTACCAAGTCGAAGCGGCTTGGGATGCGACCCTAGCAAACGTGTCAGAAGGTAAGCAAACAACACTCGGTGCATACCACCGCAAATGGCAGTAGAGGTCAATATGGAAAAAAACATGAAATACGCGCTTGGCCCACTACTCTATTTCTGGCCAAAGCAGGATGTCGAAGCTTTTTATAATCAGGCTAAAAGCAGTTCAGCAGATATCATTTATTTGGGTGAAAGTGTTTGCTCTAAACGACGTGAAATGAAACCAAATCATTGGTTTGATATTGCGAAAGAGCTTAACTCTGCCGGCAAACAAGTTGTCCTTTCGACCATGGCTCTTCTCGAAGCGCCGAGCGAGGTCAGCATCATGAAGAAGTACATCGATAATGGTGATTTCGCGATTGAAGCCAATGATGTTTCCGCTATTCAGCTTGCTTCCGAACGCAAAGTTCCATTTGTTGTTGGTCCCGCGGTTAATACCTATAACGCCCACACACTGAACCTATTTCTTAAACAGGGCATGACCCGTTGGTGCATGCCTGTCGAGCTGTCACGTGAGTGGCTGAGCAAAGTACTAACCCAATGTGATGAGATTGGTATTAAGGGTAAGTTCGAGGTCGAAGTCTTCAGTCATGGCTACCTACCTTTGGCCTACTCAGCTCGATGTTTTACCGCAAGAGCAGAAAATCGTGCCAAAGACGATTGTGAGACCTGCTGCATTAAATACCCAACAGGCATTCAAGTAAGCAGCCAAGAAGGACAGGAAGTGTTCAACCTGAACGGTATCCAGACTCAGTCAGGCTATTGCTATAACCTGATCAACGATCTGCCAAGTATGCAAGGATTGGTCGATGTCGTACGCCTGAGCCCACTTGGCCTCGATACCTTCTCGCAAGTTGAAAAATTCCGCGCGAACGAGAGTGGTCAAAGCCCAGGTCAAATCGATAGCCGTCAGTGCAACGGTTACTGGCATCAACTGGCTGGTCTAGAAGTGAAGAACGTCTAGTTGAATTTATGACACATGATAAAGGGCTCGAATGAGCCCTTTTCTCTATGCGGTGACCTGTTCGGTCGATGTCACTTTTAAGCGCTTGAGATCTTTCCACAGCATCGTCATCACCACTAAACTGAGTGCAATGTTAGACAATGGGTACGCAATCCAGATACCCGGCACACCAAACAACTTAGGCATCAGGTACAAGAAAGGCAACTGCACCAGCATATTACCAACAGTAACAAACATCGCTTTACTCCCCTTGTTGATCGCTTGGTAGTAAGCACCAGCAACCACTAAGAAGCCGTCAAGAGCCATAGAAAACATGTGCAGACGAATTCCCATCACCGTATGTTCCATCAACTGTGCGTCATCCTTATTAAAAACAGAGACAAATTGAGTTGGGAATAGATTGAGTAGTACCACAAATACACCACCCACTATCACCGCTGAATACATCGCAACTTTTAGAAGTTTGCGGATGTTTTGTTGGTTTCTCGCCCCATGGTTGTAGCTGACCAAAGGCTGCATACCATTTGCAATACCTTCTGCAGTGAGATAATAGACGGTGACGATATAACCTAGTATGGCGTAAGCGCCAATCATCAACTGATCGCCATATTGAGCAAATAGTGCGTTGTGCAGTGCAACCATCATAGAACCATAGGCATACATAAAGAAACTGGATGCGCCAATCGCAAAGATGTTGGGGATGATAGCCAGCTTTAAGCGTAAATCAGCCCACTTCAAACGCAATCTCGCATAAGATGAGAAGAAGTAAGCCAAACCCGATACGGTGACCACACCTTGTGCAATAGCGGTAGCTATCGCGGCACCGGTCAACTCCCAGCCCAACACAGCAATCAAGAGGTAATCTAAGGCGATGTTAACGAATGCACCAATGACCATAAGCATGGTCGCAATATTTGGGCTTTCATCATTGCGAAGTAAAAAAGGCATCGCAATCGAGCCCAGAGTAAAAATACAGGCACCAATCAAGATGTGTAGGTATTGTAACCCCAGCTCAAATACTCGGCCTTCAGCTCCCTGCCAACGAAGAAAATCATCTGCGAGAAGATAGAGAACGACCGAGACCACAGGCACCAAAGCGGTAAGTAGCAGTAATCCCGTCGCGAGGATCTGTTTTGCACCTTGGTTATCTTTTTTTCCTTGTTGTATTGAAACGAGTGCTCCGGTTCCCACACCAACCAGCATACCTAGCCCAAGAATCGAACCAATCATAGGCCAAGCGACGTTAATGCCCGCTAAGCCATCAGCACCAACATAGCGACCGATGAAGACGCCATCAACGACTTGATATAGACCGTTGACCAGCATTGCTGCCACGGTAGGTATCGTGTATTTCCAAAACTGTTTATAAATGGATGTTTGCATTTTCTCACCACTAGTTAGCATGGCTAACTAAATAGATAAATTTTTCTGACTTCGAGCTAATTATTTAAGTGCTTTTTCTAACAAGCTAATCAAATGGCTGTTTTCAACCTCAGTCAGTTTGCTGCTAATAGACTCCGCGATCCTGCGGTAAACCACTTGTTCAAGCGAAAGGTCTTTAATGACCTGCTCCGTTAGAACGACTCGCTTAGAGCGTCCATCTTCATTACATGATATCCGTGAAACTAAGCCTTTATTCTGCAATCGTGCCACCATATTCGAGGCGGAAGGCTTACTCACTTTCATCTCTTGAGCTAAATCGGTGATGCGAATCCCCTGAGCGTGTTCTTGTATCACTCGAAGATAATCGTATTCATTAAAACTCAGGTTTGATAACGCATCTTCTTTGGCATGAACTCGCCACGCTTTGGAACAGAATCGTTCCAGTTCCATTAAGCTATTTTCTAGAGTCATTGGCTGTATATTTAGTTAGCAAGACTAACTATTTTAGTCTTCGTTTTTCCATCTGGCAATAAAAAAGCCGCTGCAAAGCAGCGGCTATCGGAACTCACATCATCAATGTTTATTCTGTCTCAAGCGCTTTGGCTTTATTCTTGGCAAGATGCTCAGCTTTAACTTGATTGTAAATTCGGCTAAGTTCTAAGAACGAATAACGATGTTCTACATACTCAAATACGTTGAACGAAATCGCCAGTTTGTATAGCGATATGGCGCTCGCAAAATCACCTTCAGCTTGATAGCGCTTACCCAAGTAGAAGTAAGCCTCTGTTAGACGCTGAGCCAAAACAGTATTGTCTCTGGTGCCTGCTAAAATGGCTTTAAAGGCCTGATCTTCAGACACTTCTCCAAGCGTAATGGCAACCAGCACCCAACCCCATTGCTCATCACGAGTCTGGTAGACTTTGAGTAGCTCTTCACGAGCGACATCCGGTTGCTTTTCCTGCTTAATGATATAGCGCCACAAAGCACGAAATGGATCGCTTGGATCCTCATCGTAATGCTTTTGCATATCTTCTAAAGCGAGGTCAATCCGATCACCATAGTAAAGCGCAATGGCACGGTTGCGTGCGGCATAAGAATTATCCGGATCTAACTCTAAGGTAGAATCAAAGGCATCGTACGCAGCATCATACTCACCTACTTGGGTAAAATAAACGCCAAGTAAATTAAACAGATCTGGCTGAGCAGGATTAAGAGCAAGTGACTGATTGTAATCTAAACGAGCGAGATCTCTCAGACCAACACTGTCATAGTAGTTACCGCGTTCATAAAGCATTTTGGCTCGAACATCATTCGAAAGATCGGGTCTTTGTAAGAGTTGAGATAAACGCGCAATCTGAACTTCTTGCTGCACACTGGCTTGCAAAGGAACCGCCATTGGTGGGTATAGCCACTGAGCGTTGTTGCTTGAGGTCGATGCACAGCCTGCCGTAATAGCTAAAGCGAGACTAAGCGTAGCGGTTTGAAACCATTTCACAGATCGATACTCCTGTTACTGAGTTTGCACTCAGAGTAATCCGCAATAAAAAAGGGAGCGTAATGCTCCCTTTATAACATGCTTTTAGCGTAATAAGCTAATTAGCCTATCGAGCTCGCATTATGCGTCTGTAGCAGGTTTTTCTTCAGTAACGACTTCTTCAGTCTGTTCTACCGCTTCTTTCATGCTTAGACGAACGCGGCCCTGACGGTCGATTTCAAGAACTTTAACTTGAACTTCTTGACCTTCAGCAAGGTAGTCAGACACTTTTTCTACACGCTTGTCTGCGATTTGAGAAATGTGTACAAGACCATCTTTACCAGGAAGAATCGTAACGAAAGCACCAAAGTCAGCTAGACGTGCAACTTTACCTGTGTAGATACGACCTACTTCAACTTCAGCTGTGATCTCTTCGATACGGCGAATCGCTTCTTTTGCTGCTGCGCCTTCTGTTGCTGCAATCTTAATTGTACCGTCATCTTCGATTTCGATAGTTGTACCCGTCTCTTCAGTTAGAGCACGGATAACTGCACCACCTTTACCGATAACATCTTTGATCTTCTCTGCGCTGATCTTCATTGTGTGAATACGCGGAGCGAACTCAGAGATATCTTCACGAGCACCAGAAATCGCTTCATCCATTACAGATAGGATGTGCTTACGTGCACCTTGCGCTTGGTTAAGAGCAATTTGCATGATCTCTTTAGTGATACCTTCGATCTTGATATCCATCTGAAGTGCAGTGATACCTTCGTTAGTACCTGCTACTTTAAAGTCCATGTCACCTAGGTGGTCTTCGTCACCAAGGATGTCAGAAAGAACAACGAAATCATCGCCTTCTTTCACTAGACCCATCGCGATACCCGCAACAGAGGCTTTGATTGGTACACCAGCATCCATAAGAGCTAGAGACGTACCACATACAGAAGCCATTGAAGATGAACCATTAGATTCAGTGATTTCTGATACAACACGTACTGTGTATGGGAATTCATCGATAGATGGCATTACAGCTGCAATACCACGCTTAGCCAGTTTACCGTGGCCGATTTCACGACGCTTAGGAGAACCTACAAAACCAGTTTCACCTACACAGTATGGAGGGAAGTTGTAGTGTAGTAGGAAGTGATCTTTACGCTCACCAGTTAGCTCATCGATGATTTGAGCATCGCGCTGCGTACCTAGAGTCGCAGTTACTAGTGCCTGAGTCTCACCACGAGTGAATAGTGAAGAACCGTGAGTACGTGGAAGAACGCCAGTACGAACGTCTAGAGCACGAACCATGTCTTTCTCACGACCGTCGATACGTGGGTTACCAGCAATGATGCTGCGACGTACAACTGTCTTCTCAAGATCGTGGAAGATAGTGTGGATTTCTTTGGTGTTTGCTTCTGGATCTTCAGCAAGTAGCACTTCGTTAACTTCTGCCGCGATCTCGTGAATACGACCGTAACGAGCCATCTTTTCAGTGATTTGGTAAGCTTCAACAAGCTTAGCTTCTGCTAGTTCAGCAATTCGAGAAGTCAGTGCTGTGTTTTCTTCAGGTGCAACCCAATCCCAAGCTGGAGTAGCAACTTCAGCAGCGAACTCGTTGATTGCAGAGATAACAGTTTGTTGTTGATCGTGACCGTAAACAACCGCTGCAAGCATCTCTTCTTCAGTTAGGTTGTCAGCTTCTGATTCAACCATTAGAACTGCAGATTCAGTACCCGCAACAACAAGGTCAAGCTTAGATGTTTCTAGCTCAGTGTTGCTTGGGTTTAGTACTAGTTGACCGTCAATGTGACCAACACGTGCAGCACCAATAGGACCGTTGAATGGGATACCAGAGATAGCTAGCGCAGCTGAAGTACCGATCATTGTAACGATGTCAGGTTGAACGTCTGGGTTTACAGACATAACCGTTGCGATTACTTGAACTTCGTTTTTAAACGCATCTGGGAATAGAGGGCGAATTGGACGGTCGATTAGACGAGCAGTCAGAGTTTCACCTTCAGATGGGCGACCTTCACGCTTGAAGAAACCACCAGGGATTTTACCTGCAGCGTAAGTACGCTCTTGGTAGTTAACCGTTAGAGGGAAGAAGTCTTGACCTTCAACCGCTTCTTTTTTACCAACAACAGAAACAAATACTGCTGTGTCATCCATAGTTACCATAACGGCAGCTGTAGCTTGACGAGCGATAACGCCAGTTTCTAGAGTAACTGTGTGGTTACCGTACTGGAACGTTTTAACAACTGGTTTTTCGAACATTGTTATTCCTTTCTCTAAGCACGTGCTTAGATTGAGTTAATTAAATTACTCAAGGCATTACGAATCGCGACTAGTAAAAGAATACTGCGGGCAATAGCCTTTTAATAGTCGCGACCTTTTGGCCGACATCGGTGACTGTAATGCAAAAAGTATTGTGGAGATAAAACCACTAAGGTGGTTATAGCCGGACGTAGTATAAACTACTTAGCAGAGGTTTGGCACATTTTAGGCCACAAAAAAGGGGCGTATAGCCCCTTTTTCGACAAACTGTTCTATGCAGCCGCTGATTAGCGACGTAGGCCTAGACGCTTGATTAGATCTTGGTAACGAGAAAGGTTTTTGCCTTTCAAGTAGTCAAGAAGCTTACGACGGCGAGAAACCATACGTAGAAGACCACGACGGCTGTGGTGATCGCCTTTGTGCGCTTTGAAGTGACCTTGTAGGTGGTTGATAGAAGCTGTAAGTAGAGCTACTTGAACTTCTGGTGAACCTGTATCGCCTTCAGTTTGAGCGTATTCTGCAACGATTGCTGCTTTAGTTTCTGCATTCAGAGACATAATTCTCTCCTAATAAGAGTAAGTTTAAATTTGTAGCAGCCAATCTCTGATTCAGCCGCTACGCGAAGCGCGGATTATATGAGATGTATATAGGTTAAGCAACTGCTTTTTACGAACGTCGCTTCGAGAATAGGAAAGTCTCGTTATCCAATCGCGAAGTGTTCTCAAAGGGCGAAGCCCGTTCCCATCTAGCCCTTTTCTGTTACACTTAGCACCATTCAATTAGACCCATGTCAATTAACAGGATTCATTATGAAAATCGGCATCATCGGTGCAATGGAACAAGAAGTTTCCATCCTTAAACAAGCAATTGAAAACCGCCAAGAAGTAAGCAAAGCAGGCTGTACTTACTTCTCTGGGCAGATCAACGGTGTGGATGTCGTTTTGCTTCAATCCGGCATTGGCAAAGTATCAGCAGCGGTTGGCACCACAATTTTACTAGACGAGTACCAACCTGACGTGATCATTAACACTGGCTCTGCGGGTGGTTTTGATTCTAGCCTCAACGTTGGTGATGTTGTGATTTCAACTGAAGTTCGCCACCACGATGCCGATGTGACGGCATTTGGCTACGAAATGGGACAAATGGCACAACAACCAGCGGCATTCATTGCAGATGCAAAACTGATGGATGTGGCAGAGAAAGCGCTATCACAAATGGAAGATAAGCACGCAGTTCGCGGCCTAATCTGTACTGGTGACGCTTTTGTATGTAGTGCGGAACGTCAGGCATTTATCCGCAAACACTTCCCATCGGTTGTCGCGGTAGAAATGGAAGCCGCAGCGATCGCTCAAACTTGTCACCAGTTCAAAGTTCCTTTCGTTGTGGTGCGTGCAATCTCTGATGTGGCAGACAAAGAAGCAGGTATGAGCTTTGATGAGTTTCTTCCGCTAGCCGCTCAAAGCTCCTCTGAAATGGTTATCAAGATGGTTGAACTTCTAAAGTAAGTTAAAGAGACATCATGGAAGATCTGTTTCAGCAACTCTACTCAAATGGTGCGCTCCTCGTATTGTGGGGCGCTTTATTATGCCATCTGATATTACCCTTTCCCCGCGAAGCTCATCCTGCCATTTTGTGGCATAAATTCGCCGAGCAATTGGCCGATAAAGTCAATGTAAACAACAGCTACCAGCAAAGTATTATCTCAGGCGGCTTAGCTTGGCTACTGATGATTCTGCCTATGCTAGCCGTTTTAATCGCGTTAAAGCCATTGGTTTGGCAACCGCAACTTTTTGAGCTGGCTTTTCTCCTTCTTGCCATTGATTGGCGCAATACAGATAAATTTACCGCTCAATTCGTTGCCGCTCTCGCCCGAGAGGACAAAGAGCAAGCAAAGATGCTGATTAAGCCGCTGATAAATCGCGCCACCGAGCCTTTATCGCTACTCGGACTTGGCAAAGCCGGCTCTGAAACCTTGATTATGTCTTACGGACGCAATGTCGTTGGCGTGCTGTTTTGGTATGCCATTGCGGGCGGTATTGGCGCTTTTGGCTATCGAATGTCGGTCGAACTGGCTCGTGCTTGGTCCCCTTCAAGACAAAAGTTCTCGCCGTTTGGATTGACGGCTGTGCGTGCTGTCGCCGTCCTCGACTTTATCCCTTTGCGACTATTTGCGCTCATGATCGTCGTCGGTCACCGAGCAAAAGCCTCTGTTCAACTCATTCAACAGCAAGCAAGCTCTTGGCCTCTTCCAGGACCGGCTTGGCTGATCGTCGCTGTAGGTGGTAAGTTGGAGTTATCTTTGGGTGGCCCTGCCATCTACGACGGTAAAAAATCCGTACGCGCTAAGCTTGGCGGTCGTATTGCACCATCTGCGATACATGTGGCCCAAGTTCAGAAGATGTTGGCTTGGCGCATGTTCACTTGGATCATTATTCAAAGCCTGCTTATGGGCATATTTTATCAAGGTATTTAGATGCGCCTTATCGTTGCCAGTTTGGCTGCACTGGTTATTCCTAGCCTTTTCGCTGCACCCGTCGAGCGGGTCATTAGTTTAGCGCCACATGCCACAGAGATTGCGTTCGCGGCAGGACTGGGGGACAAGCTTGTTGCGGTCAGTGAGCGTAGCGACTATCCCGAGCAAGCCAAAACGCTGGAAAAAGTGTCCAATTATCAGGGTATAAAAATCGAGCGAATCATTGCTCTTCAACCAGACCTAGTTATCGCTTGGCCCGCAGGTAACCCAAACGGTGAGCTGGAGAAGCTAAAGCAGTTTGGCATCAATATTTATTACTCACAAACCTCGTCTCTTAGCGATATCGCTAATAATCTCGAACAGTTAAGTGAATACTCAGACGATCCCAATATAGGCAAACAAGCCGCAGCCGACTTTAGACAACAGTTAGAAAAGCTTAAAAACGAGTACCACACAGAAACACCTGTTCGCTACTTCTATCAATTAAGCGCCCAACCCATCATCACCCTCGCCCAAGAGAAATGGCCAAGTGAGGTATTCACATTCTGCGGGGGCGTCAACGTCTTCGCCGACAGTGTCGCGCCTTATCCTCAAGTTGGGCTGGAACAAGTTATCATCAGTAACCCAGAAGTCATCTTCTCTTCTGAACATGCTATTGCCGATGGCAATATGTGGCAGAAATGGGCAAACCAACTTGATGCAGTTCAAAATAAGCATGTCTGGTCATTAAACTCAGACTGGCTAAACCGACCGACGCCGAGGACACTGTTAGCGGTCAAACAAGTTTGCGAGTATTTTGATAACGTTAGGCGAAAACACTAACGGTCAATGGTGATATCTCGTACAATCCAGTCTCACTTTTATTCGCAACTTTTTAGTAAGAGATTTTAGTAACATGGACTCCATGCTGCTTTATTTGATCGACTTGTTCGGTACAGCTATTTTTGCCATTTCTGGCGTTCTACTTGCAGGCCGCTTAAAGATGGATCCATTTGGTGTCACCGTATTGGGCAGTGTTACTGCTATTGGTGGTGGTACGATTCGCGATATGGCTCTTGGAGCAACCCCAGTATTCTGGATCACTGACACCAACTACTTGTGGACTATCTTAATTACCTGTTTGCTCACGATGCTCATCGTTCGACGACCAAAACGCCTAGCTTGGTGGGTTTTACCGGTGTGTGATGCGATTGGATTAGCAGTCTTTGTCGGCATTGGTGTAGACAAAGCAATGCATTATCAAGACTCAGCGCTGGTCGCTATCATCATGGGGGTAATAACGGGTTGTGGCGGCGGCATCATTCGAGATGTATTAGCGCGTGAAGTCCCAATGGTACTGCGAAGTGAAGTCTATGCGACTGCGTGCTTGATTGGTGGCGTATTCCATACCACAGCCTTAGCGATTGGCTATGATAGCGATACCGCTTTCCTCGCGGGTGTAGCTTCTACTCTGATTATTCGCTTAGGCGCTATTCGCTGGCACCTTTCGTTGCCGACATTTGCTTTGAACAGATAAACACTAGAAGCTAGAATTTTTTTGAAAGGTTGACGTTAAGGCGTCAACCTTTTTTCTGCATTTTTGAACGCTGTATCAGATATCGATTCGCCACTACAACGTGCACCTATTGAAACGCGGCGCTCTAAAAAACAAAGGCCGCCTAAGCGACCTTTGTTTACTTATTTCTGCACTCGACGCAGAACTTCTTTCAATGCATCGAAGTCATTGGCGAGGTCTTCAGACAGCAAATCCATCACTGCATGTTTTGCTAGAGGGCCAGGCAGGTCAATATCTGTACCTAAAATATCGTCAACCACTTCCTTGAACTTCGCTGGATGTGCCGTACAGAGGAATAACCCTGTCTCACCTTCTTGTAGCTGCTCTTGCAGCACTCGGTAGGCGATCGCACCGTGCGGTTCACACAGATAACCTTGTTGGTACAGCTCTTTTACTGATTCCGCGCTTTGCTCATCACTCACCGCACCTTTGCCTAACGTCTCTAAGCCCCAATCTTTCACTTGGCATAGCTCTTCGATACGCGGCCAGTTGTTTGGCTGACTCACATCCATCGCGTTTGAAGTCGTTGCAACCGTTGGTTTTGGATCCCACTTACCCGTTTCTAAGTAACGTGGCACGGTATCGTTAGCGTTAGTCGCAGCAATAAAGCGCTTAATCGGCAAACCTAGAGCTTTTGCTAACAAGCCGGCTGTCAGGTTACCAAAGTTACCACTTGGTACCGATACCACGAGGTTTTCACGCTGCTCTTTGCTTAGTTGAGAAGCGGCCTCAAAGTAGTAGCAGATCTGAGCCATTAGGCGGCTAATGTTAATTGAGTTAGCGGAGTTTAAGCCAATCTCTTCACGCAGAGCGGCGTCATCGAAAGCTTGCTTAACGAGCGCTTGGCAAGCATCAAAATCACCATCGATAGCAACCGTGTGAATGTTGTTGCCAAGCGTACAGAATAACTTTTCTTGCAGAGGGCTAATTTTGCCTTTCGGATAAAGGATAACAACGTTGATATCTTCCATCCCGTAGAAAGCGTGTGCCACTGCCGCACCTGTATCACCAGACGTTGCTGTCAGAATCGTGATTTTACCACCATTAGAAACAGCGGCTAACGACTGAGCCATAAAGCGGCCGCCGAAATCTTTAAACGCTAGAGTTGGGCCGTGAAACAGTTCAAGGGCATAAACACCCTCTTTGACTTGCTTGATTGGTGCAGGAAATTGGAACGCTGCATCAACCATTGAATTTACTTTTTCTTCTGCTAATTCATCACCAATCAGTGCTGATAGAATCTTAGTACTACGTGAAACAAAGTCTTCAGCTAAAAGAGCATCTACATCGTCAAACTTAGGCAGTTCTGATGGAAAAAAAAGGCCTTGGTTACGACCTAATCCTTGGCGCACGGCTTGGCCAAAGGATACTTGTTCGTCATTTTCTTTTATGTTGTACAGCTTCATAGCTCACTTCCTGTTACGTTCGAACCTTGCTTGTTGAGACGACAAACATGGACGAATCCTTCTTCATTTTGTACGTAGTTTTGTTCAAGCCAGCGTGCCACACGCTCAGCGACATCTTCATCTTTACAAATACTAAATAGCGTTGGGCCACTACCTGAAATACCCGTCGCCAAAGCACCGGCTGCGACAGCGTATTTACGCGCTTCAGCAAAACCGGGTAACAGTTTCTCACGATACGGTTCAGCGATCACGTCTTTGATCATTTTCGCTGCCAGTTCAGGCTGATTAGAGTGGCAAGCATGTATAAAGCCTGCGAGATGACGACCGTGGGCGATAATATCCTGACGGCGATATTGTGATGGCAGAATTGCACGCGCTTCGGCAGTCGAGACCTTGATACCCGGATAAGCCATTACCCAATACCAATTGTCAAAACAAGGCACTTCTTGACTGATAATGCCTAACTCCTCCAACATCAACTGTACGCCGCCAAGGTAACATGGTGCGACGTTATCGTAGTGAACACCACCAGATATCTGTCCTTCCATTTCCCCCATTAATGCAAGCAACTCAGTTTCGTTAAGAGGTTCGCCATGGAAACGGTTCAGCGCATCCAAAGCAGCCACAATGGAACAAGCACTTGAGCCTAATCCAGAGCCAATAGGCATATTCTTTTCTAGAGTCATCTCTAGGGGCAGAAGCTCTTGACCTTTCTTATCTAGCTCGCGAGCAAATACACGCCAGCAGTCATAAACAATATTCTCTTTTGGGTTTTCAGGTAGTTTTGAGACAAAGCTACCTGCTGTTTTTAGGCTAAACGGCTCATCACCTGATTTAACCATAACTCGGTCACCCAGTAGCGTGCCATCAATGGGGGACACTGCCGCCCCCAAAACATCGAAACCAACGCTCACATTACCGATTGACGCAGGAGCATAAACAACGACATCCATACCTCGACTCATTTCTTTATACTCCTAATTTCCAGCCTAATGTACGCATCACATCAGCAAACACACCTGCCGCTGTCACTTCAGTACCCGCACCGTAACCACGTAATACTAATGGAATAGGCTGGTAGTAACGGCTGTAAAACGCCAACGCATTTTCACCATCTTTAATCTTAAACATTGGGTCGTTTTCATTGACCGCTGCGATGCTTACTCGACATTCACCATCGGAGATTTCACCCACGTAGCGTAGCACTTTTCCTTCTTCTGCTGCTTGAGCAGAAAGTTGTTGGAAATAAGCGTCAGCTTGAGGTAAACGCTGCATAAACTCTTCTATAGTGCCTGAGTCATCAAAGCCTGGTGGCAGAGCTTGGTCAACAATGACATCTTCCAACTCTAAGTTCATACCTGCTTCACGAGCAAGAATCAGTAGTTTACGTGCTACGTCCATACCCGACAGGTCATCGCGTGGATCTGGCTCTGTAAAACCACTCTCTTTGGCAATATTCGTCGCTTGGCTAAGTGTCATGCCTTCATCCAACTTACCGAATATAAATGACAGTGAACCAGACAAGATGCCACTGAAACGTTCCAGTTCGTCACCCGCTGAGATAAGGTTCTGTAGGTTTTCAATAACAGGCAGACCCGCACCAACGGTTGTTTCGTACATCAATTTGCGGCGTGAGCTACGCGCAACATCACGCAATTGATGGTAGTAAGACATACTCGCGGTGTTCGCTTTTTTGTTCGGCGTCACCACGTGGAAACCAGCAGCTAAAAAGTCTGCATATTGATTCGCGATTAATTCACTAGAAGTACAGTCAACCAACACTGGGTTGATAATGTGGTTGCGCTGTACCAACGAGATTAAGCGTGCCAGGCTGAACTCTTCTGACGCATCTTTCATACGATCACGCCAGTGTTCAAGTGGAAGCCCTTCGCTATCCAACAGAAGACCTTTACTGTTTGCCAAACCACAAACTCGTAAGATGATGCCTTTTTCAGCCAATTTCGCTTGCTGACGATCAATCTGATCCACCAGTTCGCCACCCACACCACCAACACCAACTACAAACACATCGAGGAAGTGTTTTGAGTTGAATAGGTTTTCGTGACAGGCTTTGATGGCTTCTGAAATCTTATCTTCTGGGATCACGGCTGAGATAGCACGCTCAGATGAGCCTTGTGCAATTGCAACAATATTAACGTTAACTTCGGCTAACGAAGAGAAGAATTGAGATGCCACACCACGAGAAGTGCGCATTCCATCACCCACTAACGTTACGATCGCGACATCATTAAGGAACTCAACCGGCTCCAACAGGCCATCTTTCAGTTCAAGCTCAAAAGCATCACCAAGCGCTTGCTCTGCGATTGCCTGATCTTGAGCTTCAATACAGAAACTGATGCTGTATTCTGAAGAAGACTGAGTAATCAAAACGATCGATACACCCGCAGAAGACATCGCACCAAATACGCGGCTAGCCATGCCAACCATGCCTTTCATACCAGGGCCAGATACGTTAACCATCGTCAGGTCACTGAGAGTTGTAATACCCTTGATCGCTAGATTATCTTCACCCGTGTCTTGGCCAATGAGCGTGCCCGCACCTTGTGGGTTAAAACTGTTTTTGATCAGACAAGGAATATGGAATTGGGCGATCGGCGCGATGGTCTTAGGGTGCAGTACAGACGCACCAAAGTACGAAAGCTCCATTGCTTCTTGGTAGCTGAGAGATTTTAATAGACGCGCATCCGCTACTAAGCGAGGGTCACAGTTATAAACGCCATCAACATCAGTCCAGATTTCACAACAATCGGCACGAAGACACGCGGCCAAAACCGCTGCTGAGTAGTCCGAACCATTACGTCCTAACGTCACTAACTCGCCTTCGTCATTACCCGCAGTAAAGCCAGGCATGATGTTTACATGGCCTTGTGGAAGAGGATTCTGACGGAAGTTTTGAGTAGAGATTTCAACATCAACCATCGCTTCAAGATGATCACCACGAGCAAATAAGTATTGCACAGGGTCGATCAGACTGGCTGGTTGGCCTTTCGCCTCTAATACCGCTTTCATAAGCTGAATAGAAACTCGCTCACCTTTACTAATGATACGTGCGTTGACGTTGTCAGGGCACATACCCAGCAAGTTTATGCCATGAACGAACTGGCGTAGCTGAGATAGAGATGTTTTAACTTGATTGTCGTAAGCACTGCCATTGATGTTCGGCAGCACTTGCTTGATGTCTTGGTAAAGGTCGCGGAAAGAATCCTCAAGCTCGGCGATTTGCAATTCTGCTTCGCCATTTTTTAACGCCCCTTCAATGACAGAAACTAATTTATTGGTCGTCTTGCCTGGTGCTGAAAGCACGACTGCGACTTCTTCTTGTTGAGCATTATTAGCAATGATATCTGCTGCTCGTAAAAAACGATCAGCATCGGCTAATGATGATCCTCCAAACTTTAAAACTCGCATCCCTTCCTCCAAATGTCTTAAATTGACATAAAAAAAGGCCTGTATCTTGTGGGATACAGGCCTTTTTTATGATTTTCTTTCGCTTAGCAGCCTGCCCCAACAATAGCGATGTCGGTAATAATAATGGTTGTGGTCATTACTAGGCTTTGGTGCTGCATAAAATTAGTTTTCTATAACGATGTGTGTTTGCTTACCCATACGTGTAACCTATTTTTCATCCTCACGTCAATGAAAAGTTACTATTTTTTGTTCACACTCCGACTCTGCAGTCTTTACACGATGTAACCAACTTTCTCATTATTCCAACAACCAATGAAACCACAGGCACATATCATAATAACTAATTGCTATATAAAAGTTGCATCTAGTCCGGAAGTTTTATGCTTTAATTAGTTTTGCAGTGGAATGCAGACAACAGCAAAGGAGTGGCATATGAAAACAATATTTAGCCTATCAGTGCTACTTTGCGCCTGCTCGTCATTTGCTGCTGAGTTACCCGTACTCCCTTCCCAACAAAACGTTTCACCACACAAGCTTTTCATTTCCAGTACAAATGACAACAATGACTTTGATTCATGGAAAATAGACGGTGGTTATTCTTATAACATTTTCAGCAAGGTCGACCTGTACGTAGGTGCTCGTTTAAACAATAGCGAACGAGCAAACGAGACCGGTTTTTTGAGTGGCGTAAGTTACCAATTGACACCAAGATTCTCGGTAAAAAGTACCCTTCACTCCTACAGTGATGACACTCTGAGTGATGGTAAAGAATCGACAATTGCAGCAGAAGTTTCGAGTCGTATGAAGCTGACTGAAAATCTAGATATTCATGCCACTCTCGACTATCAAGAGTGGCAAAAAGGGATTGAAGTTGGTCTTGGATTTCGCTTCTAGTTCCAATCTAACAATTCAGTAGACATTAACACACCATTCCAATCGGCATAGATGTAATCACCTGGCTGAATCATTTGGTTGTGTATTGTTAAGGTGACGTTGATTTCACCGACATCGCGTTTTTCTGTCTTAAACGGGCAAGCACCCAAGGCTTTAACCCCTAAATCCATTTCGGCCATTGCTGCAACATCGCGTACAGCACCATTAACGATGACACCTTCCCAATTATTATCAATTGCTAGAATAGCTAATTGATCACCAAGCAAAGCTCTTTGACATGAGCCATGCCCATCGACCACCAGCACTTTGCCTGTACCATCCTGACTGAGCATTTCACGAACCTTTGAGTTATCGTGATAGCAACGAACAGTGACAATTTCGCCAAAGAATGCATCCTTGCGACCGAAGCTATGCAACGGCAGCTCGAGCAAGGTGACTTTATCCGCATGTTTATCACAAATATCAGGGGTAATATCTTTCATTTTTCCTCCTTGAACTTCTAAAAAGTAAATCCTTTATCTGCAACGGGATAGCCAGTCGCCAAGCAACACCGTTGTCTGTTTTTGTTCTAGGCACGAGATAAGGTAGAGCTTATCTCGTTGCACAAAATAGATGGCATTTTGGCCGTACTTACGCCCTAGCTCAATGGCTCGAGATTGGCTTACAGCGGCGGCGAAACTCTCTTCGTTCCACGAGAAATCCTCGTTGCCAACATTGACCGACATACACCAAGTATGGCCTATTTCTGCTGCTAAGTACTGATTATTTCGATAATTCTCGTCCGGTGAGAGCCAAACACTCTTCGGATTCCAAGCTGTTATGATGGCAAAATTTTCGTACTTGATCTTACCTTCGAAACGAAAATAGGGATCACAATAGGCTTGCCATAGCTTTGCATCAATTATCATAAAACCAACAGTTTTACATTTACTGGACACTATTAATATTTGTTACATTCTAACTCTTGATATAAATCAACAAAGTGATTGGAATTAACACTTCTACGTTGTTAGCATGCTGTTAACATTATAGAATCCGCCTCAAAGACTAGTAGGATTCAGAGGATAAAGGACCTCTAAGGGTAGAAAAGAAGTACCACGGATGGCGGGCAATCAAAGAGAGTGTATTTTTACAGTCTTTGGTTTATTATCAACATCACATTACCTGTATGTTATGTTTTTGCCTAGAATTTATTCTATTAGCACAAATTTTTCACAAGTTTAGGTACCGCCAATGCAAACCCCGCACATTCTTATTGTCGAAGATGAGCAAGTAACTCGTAACACTCTTAAGAGTATTTTTGAAGCAGAGGGATACGCTGTTTTTGAGGCCAGTGACGGTGAAGAGATGCACCAGGTGCTGTCTGATAACCAAGTTAACTTGGTCATTATGGACATTAACCTACCAGGCAAAAATGGTCTATTGCTGGCTCGTGAGCTACGTGAGCAAGCTAACGTTGCGCTCATGTTCTTAACAGGCCGCGACAACGAAGTTGATAAGATCCTTGGCCTAGAAATTGGTGCTGACGATTACATCACTAAGCCATTCAACCCGCGTGAATTGACTATCCGTGCTCGTAACCTACTAAGTCGTTCGATGAATTCAAGCGTCGTTAGTGAAGAGAAGCGTAGCGTAGATAAATACGTTTTCAACGGTTGGGTTCTGGATATCAATAGCCGCTCACTTGTTAGTCCAAGTGGTGATGGTTACAAACTGCCTCGCTCAGAGTTCCGTGCACTACTGCACTTCTGTGAGAACCCAGGCAAGATCCAGACTCGTGCTGACCTGCTTAAGAAGATGACTGGCCGTGAGCTTAAGCCACACGACCGTACTGTTGACGTAACTATTCGTCGCATCCGTAAGCACTTCGAATCTGTTTCAGGTACACCTGAAATCATCGCAACCATTCATGGTGAAGGCTACCGCTTCTGTGGTGACCTAGAGGACTAATTCACCGCTGAATCAATTAGCAAAATGGAGCCAAATGGCTCCATTTTTCTTTGCTATAAAAAATGCTCACCGACTGGTGAGCATTCTCTTGGCAATAGATAGTAAGGTTAGCCCCTACCACCTTTAATCGCATCGATGATTTCAGTCGTTGAACATCCATCTTCAAAGTTAAGTACTTTAACCTCACCGCCGTTGGCAATCACTTCCTTACCACCAGCAATATCTTCAGGTTTGTAATCACCACCTTTCACCAGCAGATCAGGAAGCACTTCTGAAATTAAGCGCTGTGGAGTATCTTCACCAAATGGCACAACCCAGTCCACTGCACCTAAACCTGCAAGTACAGCCATACGGCGATCCGTTGGGTTCACAGGGCGACCTGGGCCTTTTAGGCGTTTTACTGACTCATCCGTGTTAACCGCAACAATAAGACGATCACCCAATTGAGCGGCATGGTTAAGGTAAGAGACGTGACCAGCATGAAGAATATCGAAACAACCATTGGTCATCACAACCTTCTCACCACATGCTTGAGCCTTTTTAACCGCTTCAATAAGGGCATGCTCAGAAATAACACCAAAATCGGTGTCTTGGCTACCATGAACGGCTTCAGCCAACTCGATAGTCGAAACGGTAGACGTACCGAGTTTACCGACAACTACGCCCGCAGCAGCGTTTGCAAGCGCACATGCTTCATCTAGAGGCTTACCAGCCGCAACAGAGGCAGCTAGAACAGAAATAACCGTATCTCCCGCACCTGTCACGTCGTACACTTCTTTTGCTTGTGTTGGTAAATGGAACGGCTCTTGACCACGACGAAGCAGCGTCATGCCATGCTCACTACGAGTAACAAGCAGGGCTTCGAAATCAAACTGTTCAATTAGCGCTAAGCCCTTCTCAACCAACTCTTCATTCGACTTAACTTTACCGACAACATGCTCAAATTCAGCCATGTTTGGGGTCAGTAGAGTCGCGCCACGGTAGCGTTCGAAATCCGCCCCTTTTGGATCGATAAATACTGGCACGTTTGCAGCACGCGCTTTTTGAATAAACTGCTGTACGTGCTCCAAAGCACCTTTAGCGTAGTCAGACAAGACAACTGACTTCACTTTTGGTAGCGCTTGCTCCATACGATCCAGAATCAGCTCAGCATCAACATTTTCAAACTTGTCTTCAAAGTCAAGACGGATAAGTTGCTGACCACGGCTAAGAACGCGGAGTTTAGTGATAGTTGGGTAGTTTGGCAGTCCCACAAAATCACATTTCACTTTCAATGCAGAGAGAGTTTCGTTGAGAACTTTGGCAGGTTCATCAATCCCTGTTAAACCAACGATATGAGCATGTCCACCAAGTGAGGCAATATTCATCGCTACGTTAGCAGCACCACCTGGTCGCTCTTCGTTATTTTCTACTTTAACTACAGGTACTGGAGCTTCAGGTGAGATACGGCCTGTAGGACCATACCAATAACGATCTAGCATTACATCGCCGATAATTAGCACACCAGAATCACTGTAGTTCGGTAGGATTGGCTTCATTGTGGATCTCCAAATTCTAATTCGGGCAAGAGTTTAACATAGTGTTTTAGTGGTCAAAACCTATTCGAGCCACTCGTGCCATAGTTTAGTCACCAATTCACGCTCATTGATGAATTTATCTTCAGCAACATCTGCATCAAGGTTCAAAAGATTACGATGATGGATTTGGTCACGCATGGTGGTATAAGCACCGGTCAATGCCATCGCATCCTGCTCCTCCATGATGCCTTGTGCCATCATGCTCTCAAAGATTCGAACGTTATCACTCCAGCGGGTCAGCTTTGGTTTTTGCTGACTAAAGCGTAGTACAAGGTACTGAGCGAGAAACTCGACATCCGTGATGCCTCCTGGATCTTGCTTGAGCATAAAGCGACCTGCCTTTTTCCCACCCAGATGGTCGCGCATCTTCACTCGCATCTCCGACACTTCTTTCCTCAAAGTGGCTTCGTCTCGTTCCAGTGAAAGAATTTCGTGACGGGTCTTTGCAAATGCCTGCTGTAATAATTCGTCACCATATATCATTCGTGCGCGAACGAGCGCCTGATGCTCCCACGTCCAAGCTTCTTCTCGTTGATATAGGTCGAACGCATCGCTAGGACTAACCAGCAAACCAGAAGCTCCAGAAGGACGTAAGCGAGTGTCCACTTCGTACAAGATCCCTGATGCGGTTCGGGTTGAGAATATATGAATGATTCGTTGTGCCAATCTGAGATAAAACTGACGGCCATCGATTTCTTTCTTACCATCGGTATAGACAGTCGCAGGACAGTCATGCATAAAGACGATATCGAGATCTGAGTTGTAGCCTAGCTCCCAGCCACCAACCTTGCCATAGCCAATGACGGCAAAGCCTTTTCCACTCCGTTCTTTAAGATGAGTCGGCTCTCCATACTTTTCAGCCATCTGCAACCACGCCTGCCCAACCACAGACTCAACAATCGCCTCCGCCAAATAGGTTAAGTGGTCACTTACTTTCATTACTGGCAGAACACCCGCGATATCGGCTGCGGCAATACGCAAGATACAAATCTGCTTAAACTGGCGCAAAGCTTCCATCTGTTGCTCCATATCATCTTCAGGGATACGGGCCAAAAAGTCTCGCAACTCAGTGCGGTAACTCTCCAGTGGAATTGGGTTATACAATTGTTGTGGGTCGATCAACTCATCAAGCAAAATCGGGTAGCGCCCCAACTGCTCGGAAATCATAGGACTGGCCGTACATAAACGGACTAACTGGGTTAACGCAGCATTGTGCTCATCTAACAGCTCAAGGTACGTTGTTCGCGTAACAATGTTGTGCAACAAGTGCAGTACTCGAGGCAAACCAAACTTGGCGTCTTGATGAGAGTAAATAGCAGCGAACACTTTTGGCATCAAGCGATTAAGAACTTCACGACCACGTGGCCCAAGGGTCTTTTTCGCTAAATCTTGTTTAAATTGCATGATGGTGCAGGCCATAGTCTGGGGCGATTCAACTGCCATATCCTGCTCAAGAATATTCTCGATAACATCTTGTTTTGCTGCCATATCCCATAGTTCAACAAAATGCTGAGCAATGTCTTGCTGTTCTTCTTCATCGTCTCCGATCAGCGCAGCAAACACACCATGGACATTCGCCATGTGCGTTTCTACATCCGCGATAAGATCGGCCCAAGCACCGTACCCCATGGCAACCGCAAGCTGCAATCGCTCGGTTTCACATTCCGGCAGAGTCTGAGTTTGTTTGTCCGCCATCGCTTGAAGCAAATTTTCCAATCGACGTAAGAACTTGTAGGCCTCTCTTAAAGCCTGCGTTTCTGGTTTGGTAAGTAGCTCTAACTCTTCAACGGCATCAATTGTGACGAGCAGTCCGCGCTGACGTAGACTTGGCTCTCGACCACCTCTTATCAACTGAAATACCTGGGCAATAAACTCAATCTCACGAATACCACCAGCACCGAGCTTAATGTTATTGCTGAGACCACGACGGCGAACCTCGCTGCTGATCATAGACTTCATCCGTCTAAGAGACTGAATCGCACTGAAATCGATATAGCGACGGAATACAAATGGGCGCAGCATTTGACGCAATTCTTGATATTGCGGGTACATCTCACTGCCCATGACCCGTGCTTTAATCATTGCGTAGCGTTCCCAATCACGCCCCTGCTCCTGATAGTAATCCTCCAAAGCAGCATAGCTCATTACCAACGGACCACTGTCACCAAAAGGACGAAGGCGCATATCAACCCGATAACAGAAACCATCAAAGGTCTGCTGATCAAGGGCTTTAATGATGCGCTGACCTAAACGAGTAAAAAACTGAGCGTTCGCAATGCTGCGGCGTGTTCCTTGCGTCTCACCATTTTCTGGATAGGTAAAGATCAAATCGATATCGGAAGAGAAATTGAGCTCTCCTCCCCCAAGCTTACCCATGCCAATGATTAGCATTGGCTGAGCCTCGCCCTGAGCATTCATCGGCGTTCCCCACAGTTCACAGCAAGCATCGTACTGCCAATGATACGTCTCGAAAATCATCGCTTCGGCAAGCTGGGATAAATGAGTAAGGCTCTCTTCTAGTGACCACGAAGCGGTGAAATCACGCCAAGCAATGTACACCATTTCTCTGTTGCGGAATTGTCTCAGGACTCGATGTCCCTGCATTTCATCACTGCATTCACTCAGCATACCGGCCAATCTTTCTCGATATTGCTCGTAGCGCGAATTCTCTGCCAACATTTGTGGCAACAATTGCTGAAGTTGCTCATCTGCCACCAACGTATTACAGACAAACTTACTTAAACCTGCGACGTAGCTAAGTTGCTGTGTTAAAGAGTCTGGCCAGTGTGAAATTGCATCAGATTGAAATAATGATTCGGTCGCAGACTGGGAGATGGAGACAAGACTTTCTGGCAGTTGCATGATTCTTCCTTGTGATAGAAATACCAGTTGAGTGAAAGGTAACGCTCTATTTATACCAATAAAAAACGCCCACTAGTAGCAAGTGGGCGTTTATTGCAATTAAGTTGAGAAGCTACACCTTAAATGAAGTGATTTTCTTATCCAGTTCCTCAGCATTTTGCTGCATGATTTCTGATGTTTCGAGCAACTCTGAAACCACAGTAACCGATGCTTCTACAAGCTCTCGTACATTCGTCAGGTTTTGACTCATCTCTTCCGCAACACTGCTCTGCTGACCTGCTGCGGTGGCGATTTGGAAGTTCATATCATTGATTTGATTTACCTGACTCACGATACCATCCAATTCGCTACCCGCGTTGGTCACCAATTCCACACCTTCAGCGGCTTCAACCACACTCTTTTCCATCAGTTCAACCGCAGAGTTGGCACTTGTTTGTAGCTGAGAAATCATCTCTTGAATTTCAACGGTCGCCTGCTGAGTACGCTGAGCAAGGTTGCGCACTTCGTCGGCAACAACCGCAAAGCCTCGACCCGCTTCACCCGCACGTGCCGCTTCAATCGCAGCATTGAGCGCTAACAAGTTCGTTTGCTCAGAGATCCCTTGAATGGTACCCACCACACTGCCAATGGAATCGACACTCTCTTCTACTTGATTGACTGCCTGTGCTGAAGCTGAAATATCTTTAGAAAGCTCACTGATTTTCAATACCGTATCTTGGACAAAACGTTGACCTGTCGCGGCTTGTCCAGACGCGCTTTCAGTCAGTGATGAAGCGTTTTGAGCGTGACCTGCGACAGTTTGGACCGTCGATGTCATTTCGCTCATCGCCGTGGCTAGCTGATCAATCTCATTAAACTCTTCCTGCGCAGACTCCTTGGTTTCTGACATACTTAATGTCATCACTTCCGTCAGTCCTGCGAGCTCTTGAGACGCATCGATTTGCAAGCGGATCATTTCCTGTAGCTGAACGCGGGTTCTTTCAAGCTCACGCGCAACATCACCATATTCATCCTTACATTCCATCTCAATAGGAACAGAAAGGTCTCTGGCCGCCATTAATTTAATTGACTCGCTTAGGTATTGGGTTTGACGTAACATAACCCGTGCAGCGAATAAAAGGAGAACGACGAAAACAACAATCATGGCAACAGTTTGCCAAGCCACCTGTACTAGGTAGGCTTCATAATGCTGTTGCGCGACTTGAGCGTCTTGAGTTGCTGCAAGAAGAGCGTCGTAGAAGACACTCGCGTCCCATAGTTGCTTTCCGATGATCAGTACTGTACTGAACACCATTAGCATCACCATTTTAGGAACCAGTCGAATATCCGTGATAACTCGTTCCCACGGCTTAAATGCCATCTTGGTCATTGTCCGTTCTCCAATAAATGAAATTTTTTGATTTCAGTGCTTTATACTAGAGTGATGCAGCGACTCCACTCCCTCGAACGCGCTGATTATGATTTTTTTCGAGCCTCGTATGAAAAGAGATATTACCAAAGACGACACTAAACCGATGAGCTTGTTGTCACTGATCCTGTCATTTATGGCGCTATTTGTGATCTCGGGCTTATTGTTCTTTCCACTCGCCCCAGAAACTCGACAAGTATTTATCGGCTTAGACTTTATTATCTGTAGCATTTTCATCCTACAACTCAGCATAGATATGATCCGTGCGACAGATCGTGTGCAATTTTTGAAACGTCATTGGATCGATTTTCTTGCCAGTATTCCAATGATAGAACCTCTTCGCTTTGCGCGCATATTTCATATCATGCGTGTCATTTTGGTTATTCGTTCTAGTCGGTACTTGTTAAAGCAGCTTCTCAGCAATAGACGTGAAACTACGCTAGCTTCTATCCTATTGCTTATGGTTGTACTGCTAACGGTGGGATCCAGCATGATGCTGTTTATTGAAGGCTCGGATCCTGATGCCAATATTCAGACTGGGGGGGATGCTCTATGGTGGGCGCTGGTGACGATCTCTACGGTAGGATATGGCGATCATTACCCAGTGACAAATAGCGGTAAGTTGCTGGCATCCGGTTTGATCATCTGTGGTGTCGGCCTATTTGGTATGATCACAGGTTTGATTACCTCGTTGATCACTTCGCCAAATAAAGTCCAAACAAAACGCTCTGAGAACAAAGAGCGATTGCTGGTCGAGCTGGTCGAGAAACAAGATGAGATTCTAAAACGTTTAGACCGACTCGAGCAGCAACAGCAATCAAAACGGGAGCCATAAGGCTCCCGTTGCTTTTACGTTTTTACTGATTAGCTTTGCCAATATGGCTGAGCTTCAATACAAATGACTCGAGTCTGCTCCATCGCATGAAGTATCGAGCTTTCTTGTCGTGCTAACCAACGCTCGAGTTGTTCGCGCTCTTCGCCTTCTAGCTTGTCCACTAATTGCTCTAACGTTTTTAGCTTTTGCAGGTCATCGGTACCATGCAATAAATCGCTCCAAGGCAAACGGAAACCGTTGCGCTCTTCAACATCAAACAAGCTAGCAAAGCTAACACCCGTATATAGATTACGCATCAAACGGTATTGCTGCTCAATATAGTCTTGGCTAGTTAGGTTGCGTTCTGGTGGGAAAGCTTCCATCAACTCAGCCCATGTGCGATCCAGTTGCTGTATTGAGAAATGCTCAATATTAAGTGCCATTTTTTCGCGAGACTTATCATCAAGGAAAGGCTGCCAACCGCGAGTCAGGATCCAGCGACTTAAATCTAACAACAAGCCGGTATAACGTGCTGAATTCAGTAACTCCAAAACTTGTTCACGATTCGGTAGCTGTTCCTGAAGCAGTTTCAATTCACTGACAAGGAATTTACGCGCATCGAGTTTACGTAGTGCATGACCTTTGTCATCAAGCAGATCTTCGAGGTAGTCGTAATCATGTAACCACTCAAGTTCTTGCTCAAGCCATTTAAGCTCTTGGCGCAAAATAGCACTTGCACGACGAGGAACCACACCACCGTAAACCGTTAAAATCTGGCGAATGAAGCTGATCGAATTTTTTATCTCATGCACAGCTTCTATCGAATCACGCTCTGAATAAATCTGTTCATGGTAATGCCAGTGAGAAAGAGCATGTTCCAAAGAGTTGATAAAGCACGACTCAACGGTGTCATTCTTATTCGTTGCAACTAAGGTTAACGGTTTTACTTCGTCACCCGTGTAGTCCATCGCTAAACGGTAGCCTTTGGCTGCTTTGCTCAAATTGCCTAAGCGCATACCACCATCTTCAGAGAAGCTACGAGCCAATGTAAATAACGCATCGGTCTGTCCGGACTTTAGCTCGAGCTCAACTTCGCAAATCGGATCTTGCTTACCGTTGGCTTCGACCATGCCTTGGTCAAACGCAACCTCAACTTGGCTACCATCAGGCATACCAATCAACCATTGCTCTCGAGTGAAGTTAGTAGAGAAAAGTGGCTGAAGCTCAGACTGTAGCGTGGCAATATCTTTGCCTGTCGGCCAAATATCGCTCGGATGAAGGGTTAATTGCGGGTCATTGCTGTCATGTTCAGCATTGTACTCGGGTCTCTGGTGCAATCCTGCAACCACACGACCTGATGTTTTCACCGTCTGAACATAGACGTCATCAAAACGGCGAATCCTTAGACCAATATCGTGCTGACGAAGCCAGTTATCCGGCGTATCAAAGTAAGTGTTACCTAACTCTCGACAGCTGTGCTGAAGTACTTTTGTTTCAGAAATCTTGTCTCGTAAAGTGTCTGAAAAATCGGGAGATACAAAAAACTTCAGTTCTATCTCGGTTTCCATAGTTATACCTTTCAAAGCAGATAGAGACAGGATATTGCCAATTTTCTTACTCGGCAAGAAAGAAATATCGACTTAATGATGATCTAAAACAGTTTTAATGATGGATTTAATGAGTTAACATGCGCGCCTTTATAGCCATCGTTCAACATTTCGCCATGAAATGGTGTATGTTAGTTTTTAGGTTATATTAATTGGGTTGAATGACCATGCCAGTAAATACAATTATGGGGCTATTTGCAAAGTCCCCTATTAAACCTTTGCAGCGCCACGTTGTGTGTGTAAATGAATGTTGCTCACACCTAATCAACTTTTTCGAAGTAAGTTCGAAAGGGGATTGGGAGAAAGCATCTGAAATTCGTGCACAGATTTCTCATCTTGAGAAGGAAGCCGACGTACTTAAGCGCGAAATTCGTCTAAAACTTCCTCGTGGTTTGTTTATGCCAGTGGATCGTAGCGATATGCTTGAACTACTGACACAACAGGACAAACTCGCAAACCTTGCAAAAGACATTGCTGGCCGAGTTTATGGCCGTCAATTGACTATCCCTGCACCTCTTCAAGAGAATTTTATTGCGTACGTAAGACGTTGCCTAGACGCAGCTGAACAAGCGCAAAAAGTTATCAATGAGCTTGATGAGTTATTGGAAACTGGATTTAAAGGCCGCGAAGTAACGCTTGTGGCTGAAATGATCCACCAACTGGATGTGATTGAGGACGACACAGACGCGATGCAGATCCAACTGCGCCAACAACTAATGGCGATTGAGTCGGATCTAAACCCTGTTGATGTGATGTTCCTTTACAAAATTCTAGAGTGGGTAGGCGGTATTGCTGATCAGGCGCAACGTGTTGGTGCGCGTCTGGAAGTAATGTTGTCTCGCTCATAAATATAAGTTAACCAAATAACGAAGAGCATCTAACTAGTTCACACCCCTTATAGGCGATAAATACTGACGCGCTGAAGGGGTTTCGTCGTTCTTAATTTTTGCTCCGCTTGTTATCAACAACTAGGTATTACGATGGATATCCTTGCGAACTACGGCACTGTCCTGATTATTATTGCAGCAGTCTTTGGCTTTATGATGGCTATCGGTATTGGCGCAAATGACGTAGCCAATGCGATGGGCACATCTGTGGGGTCAAAAGCACTAACCGTCAAACAAGCAATCATCATTGCGATGATCTTTGAGTTTGCTGGTGCATATTTAGCAGGTGGTGAAGTAACCGACACTATCCGTAAAGGCGTAATTGAAACGTCCCTATTTGCTCACCAACCTGACGTACTTGTCTTCGGTATGATGTCAGCACTTTTAGCTGCTGGTACATGGCTACTACTCGCTTCTTACATGGGTTGGCCAGTTTCAACGACTCACTCAATCATCGGTGCAATCATCGGTTTTGCGTGTGTTTCAGTAGGTACAGAAGCGGTTGACTGGAGCAGTGTTCAAGGCATTGTAGGTAGCTGGATTATTACTCCTGTTATCTCTGGTTTCTTTGCTTACGTAATCTTCGTCAGTGCACAACGACTGATATTCGATACTGAAAAACCTCTGTTTAACGCTAAGCGCTTCGTACCTGTTTACATGTTCATTACCACTATGGTAATTGCTCTGGTTACGATTAAGAAAGGCCTTAAGCACGTTGGTCTGCACCTATCAAACGGTGAAGCTTGGATGTGGGCAGCCGTTGTATCAGCAATCGTAATGGCTGGTGGTTACTTCTACATTCAGAAGAAATTTGCTAGCCGCGAAGATGATCATGGCTTTGCTGGTGTGGAAGGCATCTTCAGCGTTCTGATGGTTATCACAGCTTGTGCGATGGCATTTGCTCACGGCTCAAACGACGTAGCTAACGCCATTGGCCCTCTATCTGCGGTTGTATCGACAGTAGAGCATATGGGTGAGATTACAACTAAGAGTGCGATCGCATGGTGGATTCTACCACTAGGTGGCTTTGGTATTGTTGTTGGTCTTGCGACTCTTGGTCACAAAGTAATGGCAACAGTTGGTACTGGTATTACAGAACTAACGCCTAGCCGTGGCTTCGCCGCTCAGCTTGCGACCGCATGTACTGTAGTACTAGCGTCAGGTACAGGTCTGCCAATCTCTACCACTCAAACACTCGTTGGTGCTGTTCTAGGTGTTGGTTTTGCTCGCGGTATCGCAGCACTTAACCTTGGTGTTGTGCGTAACATCGTCGCATCTTGGATCGTTACACTGCCAGCGGGTGCGCTATTGGCAGTAGTATTCTTCTACGCGATTCAAGCGATGTTTGTTTAATCAATGACGTCAGTGATGTGTTAACTCACTGTCATTATTGACTCAAAACCGCATAAAGGGAGGCTAAGCCTCCCTTCTTTGTTGCAGTCATCTCAGAAACTACTTACTATTTGGCTCTAGAATTATATAGATAATGGGTTTGCAGACCCTCTTAGACTGTTAAAGGATTTACCGTGAAAAAACTGGTTTGCTTCGTTTTGGCCTCGATGCTTGCTGTGCCAGCGGCATTTGCTCAAGACCGTTATATTTCTGATAAGCTTTTTACCTATATGCACTCTGGTCCAAGCAACCAATTCCGCATTATCGGCAGCATTGACGCTGGCGAAAAAGTAAAACTACTGTCGACAAACAAAGACTCTGGATATACAGAAGTTCAAGACAGCAAAGGACGTAGAGGCTGGATCGAAAGCCGATTCGTTACCAATCAAGAAAGCATGGCTTTACGACTACCTAAGCTTGAAGATGAGCTAAAAGACGTTAAAGAGAAGCTGGCGAATGCTCGCTCCAATGCTGATCAAGAAAAAGCGGGATTAGTCGATTCTCTAGAAACTCGCAACCGCCAAATCAGTGAGTTAGAACTAGGCTACAGCGAAATGAGCCAACAGCTATCCGCTTCTCAGGAAGAAGTTCGCAAACTGCGTGCGAAACTGGATACACAAAAAGACGACTTACTACTGAAATACTTTATGTATGGCGGTGGCGTTGCAGGTATTGGTCTACTGCTTGGCTTGATTCTTCCACATATCATTCCACGCAGAAAACGTTCTCCATCAGGTTGGGCGTAAGTAGAATAGAAATTAAAAAGGTCACGATGTCGTGACCTTTTTTAATCAGTTAACCTTTCCAATCATATAAGGCAGGCACTTCTATCAGCTCTCCCTTGTAGCGAATCCGGCAGGCTTGCTGCTCGATCGCCACCAATTCAACATCCGCGCTAATCCAGTCACCTTCACTGTACTCTACCCCATTTACCTTAACCCAACGCTTATCGGCTCGGCTCGAGTAGACATGCGTCTGAAAGTTCATTGCTGGCAATTTTCCATACCAACTATCAGGCTGCTGTGAAAGGTTTGACACTTGGTCATCCGAGTTCACTGGCTCAACTTGAGGGATAGTATTAACGGCGCTTGCAAACCTTTGTGCCAGCTCTGGTGACAGACCTGACAGATCGAGACCTGTCAGCAGATCAGTTTCATCTGGAGATACACTTTGAACGGTGTTTCCAGCCTTCCCGAGTATCTCATCAGGCAGAGCGTCATCGTCCATTTCACCTTCGGTAACGTTAGAGACTCTATCATCACGCTGAGAATAGGTCGCAGCCAGTGGTCCAAAGTCTGGCGCTTTTTCAATCTGGTATTCGAACGGAACTTCAATTGATACCGTCTCACTAACATTGGATTCAAGCCAAGCGTGTTTTTGTGACTGATAGGTATAAATTACGACTAGACCCGCTATCACCATAGGCGGCACTAATGCGATAGAGAGGTATCGCACAATGCCTTTAGGTTGTGGCTGCGGCGTCATGACAGGAGCCAACATTGGCTCTGGCATGCCACTTGAGCGTCGGCTTCGCTCTGAGCTTTTGAGTTGTCGCATAACCTTAGACATCGGTATTTTCCTTACCCACTGTTAGTTTGGGTCTATCTGGCTGAGATAACATCTCCAGTAAACGCAAGGTCTTTTGCCCTGCAATACCATCCACTGTCAGTCCTTTCCAACGTTGAAATAGTTCGACTTTCTCTTTTAGCTGTTGATCAAATACAAACGTCGCCGATTGTGGCTGCCCGAGCGCTTGAGATATAAACTGGTCAAGTATCACGACTTTCTCACCTCGCATACCTGGCTTGAGCGTTTCGTCCCAATAACCGCGCCAGATATGCCGATATTCACCATTCCAGATGCTTTCTAGCCATTGAGTGTCAAACGCCACCAGCTCATTATTGACCAATAACTTCGCTTTACTGTTCGAAAGCGCATAGAGAACAGCAAAACGAGCCTGACCATCAATATCCAAAGTGAGGACGACTGGTGTATTCAGTTCAATAAGCTCACCTAATGTGCCTTTCGCCAGTTCACAGCGGAACTGGGAGTTGCCATTATCCAAACATAGCTGATCCAGTACTGAAGCCCGATAGCCCCATACTCGATAAAGATCCGAAATCGCCTGCTCTTGATCACTCGCTCGCAGCAACTGTGCTTTAAGCTGTTGAGGAAATACCGTCGTTATGTGTTCAACGTTTTCAACCTTTGGATACTGTTGTTGCAATAACTCAGAGATAGTCGAGTTCACTAGATTAGGTGTCATTAAAAAGACCACCACAGAGAGCAATGCACCTACGCTCATCGCTGTCATGTGCTTAGCGATGCGTGACGATGGATGGCTGCCAATCACTGCCGAGGGTTGAACTGACGCGGTTTGAAAACTCATTACTTCATCGCAAGCCTGTTGAACCGTCGTAACCGTCGGATGATTTTCTCCATTCGCATACGCACGCTTTAAACTCGCATCACAGACGAGGTTAATTAATCTCGGTATTCCTTGCGTGTTACGCGCGATGTACTTAATTGCATTGGCTGACAATAAGTCAGGGGAGCCACCTGCAAGAGTAAGCCGGAATCGAATGTAATCTCGAGTTTCATCGCTACTTAACGGTAGCAAATGGTATCGCCCCGTAATGCGTTGAGCTAGTTGCCTCAGCTGCGGCATCTGTAACTTAAGTTGTAACTCCGGTTGTCCGATTAAAAGGACTTTGAGAAGTTTCTGACTCTCGGTTTCAAGATTAGTCAGCAACCTTAGCTGCTCAAGAACATCTGCAGATAAATGTTGTGCCTCATCAATCACCAGTAAGGTCTGAATCCCCTTAGAGTGATTATCCAGTAAGAACTTATGAATACGTTGGTTAAGCTGCTTAAGTGACGCTTGCTGCGGATAATCCAGTTCAAACTCATCACATACCGCTTCAAGTAACTCAATATCAGAAAAGGTCGGATTGAGGATCAACCCTGCCTGTGTTGTCTCTGCTAGAGTATTTAGTATTGAGCGAGCAATGGTCGTTTTACCCGTACCCACTTCACCAGTAAGCATCGCGAAGCCACCACCTTCTCCAAGCCCGGCTTGAATTTGAAAAATGGCTTCTTTATGGCGACGACTTTGAAATACAAAACGAGAGTTAGGCACAATCGAAAATGGCAGCTCTGTTAGCGCAAAATATTGTTGATACATACTTCTCGTCTCTGGGAATTTGTCGCTAAGGAAAGTACCATTGCTGGCACAAATAGCCAATGGCATTATAGATAAAAGGGAGAGCTAGGTGCAAAGATACCTTGTTGGTGGTGCAGTCCGAGATCAGTTACTCGAGATCGATGTCTATGACAAAGATTGGGTCGTGGTCGGTGCAACACCCGAACAACTACTTGAAAAAGGCTATACCGCTGTCGGTAAAGATTTCCCTGTATTCCTTCATCCTAAAACGAAAGAGGAACATGCTCTTGCCCGCACCGAACGCAAGATTGGTTCGGGATATACTGGATTTGAGTGTTACTTTGCCGCCGATGTGACTTTAGAAGAAGATCTCCTACGTCGAGATCTGACTATCAACGCGATGGCACAAGATCCTGATGGCAGCATTATCGATCCATTCAATGGTCAAGCCGATCTAAGAGATCGTCTTTTACGCCATGTCTCTAGTGCCTTTACTGAAGATCCGTTGCGCGTGTTACGTGTCGCTCGCTTTGCCGCTAAGCTTGATCATTTGGGATTCAGAGTTGCTGATGAAACTTTAGCGCTAATGCGCCAAATCGTACATTCCGGAGAATTGAATAACCTTACTCCCGAGCGAGTTTGGCTTGAATGGCAAAAGTCTCTTTCAACCCCCAACCCACAAGTATTTTTATCTGTATTAAGGCAATGCGGTGCTCTTAGCGTATTGCTTCCTGAACTTGATGCCCTATTCGGTGTACCTCAGCCAGAAAAATGGCACCCAGAGATAGATACCGGTATTCACACCTTGATGGTCGCTAAGCAAGCGGCCCTGCTCAGCAACTCGTTACCAGTGCGCTTTGCAGCGCAAGTTCATGACTTAGGCAAAGGTGTCACCCCTCCTTCTGAATGGCCTAGCCATAAAATGCACTGCCACACAGGGCTAAAGCAAATTAAGCAGCTATGCGAACGAGTGAGAGTGCCCAACGAATATCGTGACCTGGCATTGATGGTTTGTGAACAGCACTCAAATATCCATCGTGCTGCTGAGCTTCGCCCTGAAACCAAACTCAAGGTACTCAACAAGTTTGATGTTTGGCGTAGACCCGAACGCTTAGAGGATATTTTACTGTGCTGTATGGCGGATAGCCGTGGCAGAACTGGTTATGACGATATCGACTACCCACAAAAAACAATTTTTGAGCAAGCCTACCAAGCGGCATTGTCTGTCGACGTCCAATCCATCATCCAGGATGGCTTCAAAGGTGCGGATATTCGACAAGAGATGGAAAAACGCAGAGTTACGGCGATTAAAGAACTCGGAGCTAACTAGAGTATGGGCTCTTTTAGGGAATAACTTTTACCCACCCTTTCGCAGCCACAGTGGCGGTCAGTGCAACCCCTCTAAAGAGCAAAGCCCGCTCCAATAATTTTATCTCACGAGCATAAAAAAACGCCCCACCTAAGTGGGGCGCTTCGAAAGCTTTAAAGCGAATAATTCAGCAAATTGCTATGAATTATTGACCTTTAACTTCTTTTAGACCGTTGAAAGGAGCGCGCTCACCTAGAGCTTCCTCGATACGGATTAGTTGGTTGTACTTAGCAACACGGTCAGAACGGCTCATAGAACCAGTTTTGATTTGACCTGCAGCAGTACCTACCGCTAGGTCAGCGATAGTTGCATCTTCAGTTTCGCCAGAACGGTGAGAGATTACAGCTGTGTAACCTGCGTCTTTAGCCATCTTGATTGCAGCTAGAGTCTCAGTTAGAGAACCGATTTGGTTGAACTTGATTAGGATAGAGTTAGCGATGCCTTTCTCGATACCTTCAGCTAGGATCTTAGTGTTAGTTACGAATAGATCGTCACCAACTAGTTGGATCTTGTCGCCTAGAAGTTGAGTTTGGTGTGCGAAACCAGCCCAGTCAGACTCGTCTAGACCATCTTCGATAGATACGATTGGGAATTGCTCAACTAGACCAGCTAGGTAGTGGTTGAACTCTTCAGAAGTGAACGTTTTACCTTCACCTTTCATGTTGTAGATGCCAGCGTCTTTGTCGAAGAACTCAGATGCAGCACAGTCCATAGCTAGAGTAACGTCTTTACCTAGTTCGTAACCAGCAGCAGCAACAGCTTCTGCGATAACTTCTAGAGCTTCAGCGTTAGATTTTAGGTTTGGAGCGAAACCACCTTCATCACCAACAGCTGTGTTGTAGCCTTTAGACTTAAGAACTTTAGCTAGGTTGTGGAATACTTCTGCGCCGATACGTAGAGCTTCTTTAAGAGTTTTAGCACCAACTGGTTGGATCATGAACTCTTGGATGTCAACGTTGTTGTCTGCGTGCTCACCACCGTTGATGATGTTCATCATTGGTAGAGGCATAGAGAACTGACCAGCAGTACCGTTTAGCTCAGCGATGTGCTCGTATAGAGGCATGCCTTTAGCCGCTGCAGCAGCTTTAGCGTTTGCTAGAGATACAGCTAGGATTGCGTTAGCACCGAACTTAGATTTGTTTTCAGTACCGTCTAGCTCGATCATGATAGCGTCGATTGCAGCTTGGTCTTTAGCATCTTTACCAACTAGAGCTTCAGCGATTGCACCGTTTACAGCTTCAACAGCTTTAAGAACACCTTTACCTAGGAAACGAGCTTTGTCGCCGTCACGTAGCTCAAGAGCTTCGCGTGAACCAGTTGATGCGCCAGATGGAGCAGCAGCCATACCTACGAAACCGCCTTCTAGGTGTACTTCAGCTTCTACAGTTGGGTTACCACGTGAATCGATGATTTCACGACCTAGAACTTTAACGATCTTAGACATTGAATGTTTCCTTCTCGTTGAATATATAATGTCAAAATTAAAGGCAGCAGCACTACTAACGCTACTGCCTGTATCCTTTACTTCTCTAATTCGCCACGCTGGAATTCACCAGCTGCTTTAACGAAACCTGCAAATAGTGGGTGACCATCGCGAGGTGTAGAAGTGAACTCTGGGTGGAACTGAGCCGCTACAAACCATGGGTGAGCTGGGTTCTCAATAACTTCTACCAGTTTCTTGTCCGCTGATAGACCCGACACTTTCAGGCCTGCCTTTTCAATTTTTGGACGAAGATTGTTGTTCACTTCGTAACGGTGACGGTGACGTTCATGGATCGTCGCGCTACCGTAAAGTTCGTAAGCTTTAGTCCCTTTCTCTAGGTGACACAGCTGTGAACCTAGACGCATAGTACCACCAAGGTCTGACTTCTCAGTACGCTCTTCTACGTTACCTTCGCCGTCAACCCACTCAGTGATTAGACCAACAACTGGGTACTTAGTCTCTTTGTTAAATTCTGTTGAGTGTGCACCTGCCATGCCCGCTACATTACGTGCGTATTCGATAAGTGCCACTTGCATACCCAAACAAATGCCTAGGTAAGGTACTTTGTTCTCACGAGCGTATTTTGCAGCAAGAATCTTACCTTCAATACCACGATCGCCGAAACCACCAGGAACAAGAATCGCATCAAGACCGTGCAGTGCTTCTTCACCTTTAGTTTCTACATCTTGAGAATCAATGTACTTAATTTTCACGCTTAGACGGTTCTTAAGACCTGCGTGCTTTAGTGCTTCGTTCACTGACTTGTATGCATCTGGAAGTTCGATGTACTTACCAACCATACCAATAGTCACTTCAGCAGTTGGGTTCGCCTCTTCATAGATAACCTGTTCCCATTCAGAAAGGTCAGCTTCAGGTGCAGAAATACCGAAACGAGCACAAACAAGATCGTCTAGACCTTGAGACTTGATTAGTTGAGGGATCTTGTAGATTGAATCTACGTCCTTCATAGAGATAACTGCTTTCTCTGGAACATTACAGAAAAGAGCAATCTTCTTACGTTCGTTCGCAGGGATCATACGATCTGAACGACAAACGAGAATATCTGGCTGGATACCGATAGACAGTAGCTCTTTTACAGAGTGCTGAGTCGGTTTAGTTTTCACTTCGCCCGCAGCTGCTAGGTAAGGAACAAGAGTTAGGTGCATGAACATTGCGCGCTCACGGCCTAGTTCTACCGCTAGCTGACGAATAGCTTCCATAAACGGTAGTGATTCGATATCACCAACCGTACCACCCACTTCAACGATAGCAACATCATGGCCTTCAGAACCAGCGATTACGCGGTCTTTGATAGCGTTAGTGATGTGAGGGATTACCTGAATCGTTGCGCCTAGGTAGTCACCACGACGCTCTTTACGTAGAACGTCAGCGTAAACACGACCTGCAGTGAAGTTGTTGCGCTTGGTCATTTTAGTGCGGATGAAACGCTCGTAGTGACCAAGGTCAAGGTCAGTTTCAGCGCCATCTTCAGTGACGAACACCTCACCGTGCTGAGTCGGGCTCATTGTGCCTGGATCAACGTTGATGTAAGGGTCAAGCTTCATCATAGTCACTTTAAGACCACGAGCTTCTAAAATAGCCGCAAGGGATGCTGCTGCAATACCTTTACCTAGAGAGGATACAACCCCGCCAGTAACAAAAATGTAATTTGTCGTCATGTTTAACCTGAAATTGGTTGAATGAGGGAAAATGGATTTCTTCTGGACGGGATATAAATATACCAGAAGCCCTTTTCCGCTACAACGTGAAATCTATCACACTGCAATTTTTTATTTTTTGCTTCAAATCAAATTCGAGTGACGGTTTAATCAACACCGACCTCTTGCCTTTTCACTTCATCCCAGAAAGCATCCAGCTGTTCTAAAGTAAAATCAGTCAGTTGCTTGCCTTGTTCTGCGACCAAACCTTCTACACCTTTAAAGCGACGCATGAACTTGAGGTTAGCTTTGCTCAAGGCCACTTCAGGATTGGCACCTAAATGACGAGCTAAATTTACCGTCGCAAACAACAAGTCGCCAAGCTCTAGCTCAATCTTTTCATCGCTAGGTGTCACCTGCAGTGCTTCGTCCATAACCTCTTCAATTTCTTCATGAACCTTATCAACAACAGGTCCGATTGAATCCCAGTCAAAACCGAATTTCGCGCACTTTTTCTGTATTTTTGTAGCACGCGAAAGAGCCGGTAGAGAGACTGGTATTGAGTCTAGAATACTTTGCTCAGTTTTGCCTACTTGCGCTTTCTCTTTGGCTTTTTCAGCCTCCCAATTAGCATTAATTTGCTCTTCATTCTCAAATTCGATATCCGAAAACACGTGGGGATGGCGACGTGTGAGCTTCTCATTGACCGTATCAACTACCTGCGAAAAGTCGAATAAGCCCTGTTCTTTAGCCAACTGGCTATAGAAAATCACCTGAAATAATAAGTCACCCAATTCTTCTTTGAGATTTGGCCAATCACGGTTTTGAATCGCATCAACCACTTCATATGTCTCTTCTATGGTGTGAGGGACTATGGTGTCGAAGCTCTGTTTCAGATCCCATGGGCAACCCTTTTCAGGATCACGCAATTTAGCCATGATCTGTTCTAACTGTTCGATTGGATGACTCATTATTCTCTTCCTTTAAACAAAAAGGCGAGCAGCTAAGACCACTCACCTTTCCTATTTGACTTCTCTATTGACTCGTTGACTGGTTCCACCAGGTCAGCAAACTCATGCGCCCCTGAACCTCACTTCAGTCAGTTTTAAAAACTAGCCTAGTCGTTTGACCGACATAACGTCTTTGATCTGTTCTACGCGCTTTGATACACGAGACAGTACTTCAACGTTCGTTACCTCTAGGTCAAAGTCCATAATCGACAACTGCTTGCGATAGTCGACACGGCTCTTCATGCTAGTGACTTTGATTTTTTCGTTGGCAAACAAGGTGGTAATGTCTTTCAGCAGACCGCCTCGCTCCATCGCTTCGACTCTTACCGTCAGGATGTATGAACCGACAAAACCACTGCCCCATACCGTATCAATAATGCGCTCTGGAGCGTGATGACGCAGTTCTTCTAACTGCTCACAATCATAACGATGCACAGAAATACCGCGCCCCTGAGTGATATAGCCTGCAATCTCATCACCAGGAATTGGCTGACAGCAGCGCGCCAGATGAGTCATCAGGTTATCAACCCCTTCAACGACAACGGCATCTTTCTTCGGTCGGCTATGAGCCGGAGCTCGGCTTTCTGCTTCTTGCAGTTTTTCGAGGGCTTGCTTATCTTCCTCTTCTGCCGTCGGCTTGTTCACCAAAGCGTTGATATGGTTAATGATTTGGTTTATTCGCAGATCACCACTACCGACACCAACATAGAGCTCGTCTGCACTGTTGACGTTAAAACGCTTAATGGCATAGTGCTCTGCATTTTTTAGCGTCGCGCCGATTTTCGCCAGTTCCGTTTCCAGAATTTCACGTCCAGCTTCTAGGTTCTTCTCACGGCTCTGTTTGCGGAACCAAGCATTAATCTTAGCGCGAGCACGACCTGAAGTGACGAAGCCCATTGAAGGGTTTAGCCAGTCGCGTGATGGATTCGGCTCTTTGGATGTGATGATTTCGACTTGGTCACCCATCGCCAGCTTGTGAGTGAACGGAACGATACGTCCCGCGACTTTCGCACCGATACAGCGATGGCCGACTTCTGAGTGAATATGGTAAGCGAAGTCCAAAGGCGTCGCACCCATAGGCAAATCGACGACATCACCACGTGGCGTAAAGGCATAAACGCGATCATCAAACACCTGGCTGCGCAGTTCATCAAGCATCTCGCCTGAATCTGACATTTCTTCTTGCCAATCCAGCAGCTTACGAAGCCAAGTAATCTTCTCGTCGTAACCGCTACGACCACCGCCGCCTTCTTTGTATTTCCAGTGCGCGGCCACGCCTAACTCAGAATCTTCGTGCATATCTTTAGTACGAATCTGAATTTCTATCGTCTTACCTTCAGGGCCAAGTATCACGGTATGGATAGATTGGTATCCATTCGGTTTCGGGTTCGCGACGTAGTCATCAAACTCACTAGGAAGATGCTTGTATTTGGTATGGACAGCACCTAACGCGGCATAACAATCTTGCAGTTTATCAGCAATGATACGTACCGCTCGCACGTCAAATAGCTCATCAAATGCCAGACCTTTTTTCTGCATTTTTCGCCAAATACTGTAGATATGCTTAGGACGACCACTGACCTCTGCATTGATCGACGAAGCCTTCATCTCTGCCATCAGGTCATCGACAAAGTCTTGGATATATTTTTCACGCACGATACGGCGTTCAGAAAGTTGCTTAGCTATCTGTTTGTAGGTTTCTGGTTGCTGATAACGGAACGCGTAGTCTTCCATTTCCCATTTCAACTGACCAATGCCAAGGCGGTTAGCCAAAGGCGCGTAGATATTGGCACACTCTTTTGCTGCCGCTTGACGAACTTCTTCTGGCGCCTTTTTAACTTCGACTAGGTTAGCAATTCGCTCTGCAAGCTTGATCACCACACAACGGAAATCATCGACCATCGCGAGTAACATGCGACGAACATTGTCCACTTGCGTTGAGGCAGCACCGCCTTCCATTGTGACGTTCAATTGACCAAGTGCGGCCATTTCTTCAACGCCATCAATCAGCTTTATGGTCTCTTTACCAAAGTCTTCTTCAAACTGCTGTCTATCGTAAGCCCCACTGGTCACCAACGGAAATAGCAAAGCAGCGACCAAGGTCGCTTTGTCCATCGACAAAGTAATCAAGATTTCGATCATTTCCCGACCACGCCACAAAAGCAGCGGACCTTGATCGTTGCCCTCTAAGATTTCTTCGCCACGACGGTAAACTTCTTTTAAGCGCTTAGCAATTTTAGGGTCTTGCCCTAAGCTAGCAATCCACTTATCTAGCTCAAACTGTTCGTCTTGATTTAAATGTGCGCTTCTTACCGCAACCATTATCTTCGTCCTGTTATATTTTTTATCTTCGATCTCTTCAGCATTGAGACTACCAACCGCTGAGGAAGTTCGTTTAATCCTTTACAAAGAGTGCCATCGACTCTAAATGGCTGGTATGCGGAAACATGTCAAGCATACCCAATTTTTGTAATTTGTAGCCCTGACTTAGCAAGCTTTGCGAATCTCTGGCTAGGGTAGCAGGATTGCAAGAAACATAAACTACTCGGCTTGCGCCTAACGCAGAGATTTGCTCAATAATACCACTAGCCCCCGCTCTGGCTGGATCGAGCAGTATTTTATCAAATTTTTCAGCGGCCCAGAGCTGACCAGAAACGTCTTGTTCCAAATTCGCCTGATAAAATGACGCATTGTCTATTTGGTTAAACTGGGCATTGGACGCGGCTTTTTCAACCATAACGTCAACACCTTCAACCCCAACGACACTCATCACCTGCTTAGCGATAGGTAAACTGAAATTGCCCAGACCGCAGAATAGATCCAACACTCTATCTTGAGCCGTCAATTCTAACCAAGTGATAGCTTGCTGCACCATAGCTTGGTTCACCTTCTGATTTACCTGAATAAAGTTATTCGGCTCAAATGGAATCGTCACTCCCGCTTCTCGATAATGTGCCGACTCACCAACAACTCGATTTAACTGATCACTCTCTGGCATGAGGTAAAGAGCCGCGCCCTGCTGCTGCGCAAAATCTTCAAGCGCCTGCTGGTCTTGTGCTTTGAGCGGCTTTAAGTGGCGCAACACAATCACGTTGGTGTTGTCGCCTTTTACCAATTCTAAATGACCGATGTTCTCTTGATTGGAGAAACCTTGTAGCAGTGAATGTAACGGGGCAAGCAAAGCATTCAGTTCTGTATCTAGAACAGGACAGTGGGTCACGTTGACAATGTCCTGGCTGTTCTTTTTTCTGAAACCAAATTCAAGCTGACGTGTTTTTTTGTTTAGCTTGATACTCACTCGGGCACGACGGCGATAACTCTGAGAGTCCCCTAAAATTGGCGCCTCCAATTCAATACTTTGCCCAGCAAACTTACTCATCAACTGGCTCAACGTCTGTTGTTTATACTCTTGCTGCGCTTCACTCGATAGGTGCTGCATATTACAGCCCCCACACTCATGATAATAAGCACAGAAAGGTTCAATTCGTTGCTGGCTGGATTGCTGAATTTTGATGAGTTTGGCTCGTGCAAACTTACTCTTACTTTCTGTTAGCTGCGCCAACACTTGCTCACCGGGCAGAGCACCTTCAATAAAGATAGGTTTGTTATTTTGATAAGCCATGCCTGCGCCGTGATGATCGAGTTTTTCAATGGTTAGCGATTGATGCTTAGTATTGAGTTGAGTTTTCTTCTTCGGTTGGAAAAAACGCGCCATGCTGTGTGCCTATTTCTATGGTCTAACGACCTTGTGCTCGAATTGCTTAAAATACCCGTAAGACAAACCTCATCTTGAGGTTATTTAGGTATACGTCCCAAGCTTTTACGCCTGAATCATTGTCTGAGCCGACTGAGTTGATTATGCTTAAGGACTCGACGACTTCGATTAATTTTGGAAGTTATTTTCCCATATCCACACCACGATGTTTAGATAATAATGACAAGATATGGCTTGCGCGCCCGCGTTATTACACTCACGTTAGCACCTACGCTGATTATCGGCCTGCTTTTGAGCGCATTTTTCTCTTTCAATCGCTATCACGACTTAGAAAAGCAAGTGATCAATTCAGGTTTAAGTATTATCGAACCATTGGCGATCGCGAGTGAAGAGGGGTTAAAAAATAATAGCCGCGAGTCAGTTCGCCGAATCATTAGTTATGCACATCGTAAAAATTCTAAGTTTGTTCGAAGCATTGCAGTGTTCGATTACAATCATGAACTCTTTGTTACCTCAAACTTTCACCCCAATTTCGAGCTGCTTACTTTCCCTCGCACGGAACCGATTCCACTGTTAGTCAGTTCTGATTTAACAGACAACACCTTGGTGCTAAGAGCGCCAGTGATCGCTGAATCTGGCCTCGTAGCGACAATGAAAGATCAGGGAAATAACCCCGCTCTAGGTTATGTAGCGATTGAACTCGATTTATCCTCACTTCGTTTGCAGCAGTATCAGGAAATATTTTCGGCTTGCTTAGTACTATTGATCGGGTTAGGTCTGTCCGCAGTCTTCGCTTACCGATTGATGTATGACGTGACACGCCCTATCTCCCATATGAAAAACATGGTCGACCGAATTCGTCGCGGTCACCTTGATGTCCGTATCGAAGGTAAGATGCATGGCGAGTTAGACTCACTGAAAAACGGTATCAACTCGATGGCGGTGTCACTGTCGGAATATCACGTAGAAATGCAACACAGCATTGACCAAGCAACCTCCGATTTACGAGAAACTCTTGAACAGTTAGAAATTCAAAACGTCGAGCTCGACATCGCCAAAAAACGCGCTCAAGAAGCGGCTCGGGTCAAATCAGAGTTTTTGGCCAACATGTCCCACGAACTGCGTACCCCTCTCAATGGTGTCATCGGCTTTACTCGACAAATGCTCAAGACAACGCTAACCAATAGCCAAACCGACTACTTACAAACGATAGAAAAGTCGGCAAACAACTTACTCAATATCATCAATGACATTTTAGATTTTTCTAAATTGGAAGCGGGTAAACTGGCACTGGAAAACATCCCGTTTGATTTCCAAGGCTCGCTGGAAGAAGTGGTCAACCTACAGGCCACCAGCGCCCATGAGAAAGGGCTCGAATTGACACTAAAAATTGATCCTAAAATTCCAGCCGGGTTGGTGGGGGATCCTCTGCGTATTCAACAGGTTCTGACTAACTTAGTCGGTAACTCGATCAAGTTTACAGAACGTGGCAACATCGATATCAGTGTTGAGATGCGCTCTCAAAAAGATGACTTTGTTGAATTGCAATTTATGGTTCGAGATACCGGTATCGGTATTTCAGAGCGTCAGCAATCGCAACTATTCCAAGCGTTCAGCCAAGCGGATGCCAGTATCTCAAGACGTTATGGCGGTACAGGTCTAGGCTTGGTTATTACGCAAAAACTGGTTAGCCAGATGGGCGGCGAAATCAGTCTTACAAGTCGACTCCACCAAGGCTCTACTTTCTGGTTTACCTTACGCCTATCGTCAACCGATATGCCAGTCAGTGAGTTGCTAGAAACTCAAGTACTACGTCAACGCTCATTGCTACTGGTTGAGCCAAACATGCAAGCAGCATCCGTCATTCAGCAGACACTGGTTCAAGAAGGTTTAGTCGTGACTTATCGCTCCTCATTACCAGAGGAAGTTGAGAAATATGACTACGTTCTACTCAACCTATCGCCGAGCGGCGATAACGAAGTGGCGACAGTACAGAGCTGGGTGGAACAAGCGATGCGCTGTGCTCCACACGTCGTCGTTGGTACGCCAAGTACCAGCCTCGCGCTGTCAGATCACCTGATCCAGAAGTATCATATTCACTGTATCACCAAGCCACTCTCTAGACGCAAATTGCTACAGACTCTAGCGGCGAATCAAGAAAGCGAGCCGTTGCTGGAAAGTGTTACAGAGAATAGAGAAACTCTGCCTCTGACCGTCATGGCTGTCGACGACAACCCTGCCAACTTGAAACTCATCAGTGCCCTTCTGCAAGAGCGTGTTGACCAAGTCATTACCTGTACCAATGGTATCGATGCCGTCAAACAGGCAGAAGCTCAGCATTTCGATATTATCCTGATGGACATTCAAATGCCGCATATGGATGGGGTGACTGCGTGTAAGAAGATTAAACAAACAGAGTTGAATGCCAATACTCCAGTGATCGCAGTTACCGCTCACGCTATGAGTGGTGAACGTGATCGACTATTGAAAGCAGGCATGGACGACTACCTAACCAAACCAATCGAAGAACATGTGCTTCAACAGGTTCTGATGCACTGGAATCCGCATACCAACCAAGAAGAGCTCGAAAAACTCGATATCAGCACTTCAGCAGTGATTGAGGAAGCGGTGGAACAAGCTACTCATTCAGAGCACAGCAATATGATCATCGATTGGCAAGCGGCACTTAAACAGTCAGCGAATAAAGAAGATCTCGCACGAGACATGCTACAGATGCTTGTCGACTATGTGCCTGAAGTGAGTGCGATTGTTGAGGGTGCCCTTGAAGATGATCACTTTGACACTAAACAGTTGATTCATCATGTGCACAAACTGCATGGCAGTAGCTCTTATTGTGGCGTACCACGACTCAAAAATATCTGTGCAACGATTGAGAAAGAGCTTCGTTCAGGCTCAAGTATCGAGGACATTGAGCCTGAGTTATTTGAATTGCAGGATGAAATGGAAAAGGTAGTGGCGAGTGCTCAGCCCTACTTAGGCAGCTAGCTTTCTAATATCACTGTCGCCACGGCATAGTGGCGCTCATCTGAGATGGACAGGTGGATATGTTCCACCTGTTTTTTTTGTGCGATTTCTAACGCTTTGCCACTTAATGTCAGCACTGGTTTACCTAACGCATCGTTGGTAATTTCAAAGTCTTGAAAGCTAACCCCCAACGCGATGCCAGTTCCTAACGCCTTTGAAGCGGCTTCTTTAGCCGCAAAACGCTTAGCTAAAAAACGTCCTTGCTGCTTCAGTCCAGTAAACTTTGCAAGTTCATTGGCGGTGAGAATGCGTTTAGCAAATGGCTCACCGCTACGGGTGAGCGCATTCTCTACTCGTTCTATTTCCGCAATGTCCGTCCCTAAACCAACAATTGCCATAACTTAACGACGCGCTTCAACCATTAGCGCTTTCATATCAGCAACGGCTTTATGAAGACCATCAAACACCGCACGACCAATGATTGAATGGCCAATGTTAAGCTCATAAATTTCAGGGATAGCAGCAATCGGTGCGACGTTGTGGTAAGTCAGGCCATGCCCAGCATTCACTGTGATACCAAGATCGTTCGCGTAGCTTGCGCCAGCAGCGATTTTTTTCAGCTCATCTTGCTGATCTTCTTCACTCTCTGCATCAGCATAGTGACCAGTATGAAGCTCAATGAATGGCGCTCCACATGCTTTTGCTGCATCAATCTGTTCACGGTCTGCATCGATAAATAGCGATACCTTAATACCCGCTTCAGTCAGCTTTTGTGTCGCGTTTTTAACTTTCTCTAGCTGACCAACAACATCTAGACCGCCTTCAGTGGTCAATTCTTCACGTTTTTCAGGTACCAGACACACGTATTCAGGCTTAGTCTTTAGCGCGATCTCTACCATTTCGTCAGTCACAGCCATCTCTAGGTTCATACGCGTTTGAAGCGTTTCACGTAGGATACGCACATCACGATCGTTGATATGACGACGGTCTTCACGTAGGTGGATGGTAATACCATCAGCGCCAGCTCGCTCCGCGACTTCTGCAGCATGTACAGGATCTGGATACTTTGTACCTCGCGCGTTACGCAAAGTCGCAATATGATCGATATTAACACCTAGATAGATTGAGCTCATTTTCCAATACTCCGTGCTTAATACCCAGCCCATCAATCGTCTATCAATTAATGTTCTTGGTATAGGGAACCTTTGCTCTGGATAAAAACAGTTCCCGGCTTTTTAATGGTTTGCCGCCAAGATACGGCTTTAAGGCTATGCGTGTAAAGCGTTTTGCCGCTTTAAGTTGTTCTTTTGTGGTGAATCTACGCTCACTAATCGCGATAAGCTCACTGCCGTAAAACGTCAGGTTATCTTTGCGTACTGAAGCGATGAAACCTTTCTGCTCTCGGTAACGGTAAGTCATTGTCGGGTCTACGGGTTCACCCGTACCCGCGCAGTGCATAAAATCGACGCCATAGCCCATTGCTGACAACATAGCGAGTTCAAATCGTCTCAGGGCCGGTTCTGGATTTTCACACTGCGCCAATTCTGTCAGAGCATGTAAATAATCATGAAACAGCGCAGGCATTGGAACTTCCGCCATCAAAATTCGACCGACAAGCTCGTTGACATACATAGCCGAATAAAGAGTGATCCCCGACAGTGGTAATCCGAGACTAATTGGCTCAGCCTGACGTAACGTTTTCATTGAACCATTGCCTGACCACTTGAGCAATAAAGGCGTAAATGGCTGCAAAGCCCCTTTCAGGTTAGAACGTTTACTGCGTGCACCTTTAGACATCAAGGTAATACGGCCATACTCCTCACTAAAGACATCAAGAATTAAACTTGATTCGCTGTAAGGGCGACGGTGTAAAACAAAGCAACGCTGTAAGCCATCAGAAGACATAGAATCTGCCAGATTAGTGTTACATAAAAAATAAGGAGCCACTGGCTCCTTATTTCGTATTCTACGGAGCGAAGCTCAAGCCTCGCACTCGTTAAAGGTCATCGATATAGCCAAGTGAACGAAGAGCTCGCTCATCATCCGCCCAACCCGATTTCACCTTAACCCAAGTTTCAAGGTAAACCTTGCGACCAAATAACTCTTCCATATCCAGACGCGCTTCACGGCCGATCGTTTTGATCTTTTCGCCGCCTTTACCAATTACCATTTTCTTCTGGCCGCTGCGTTCAACCAAAATCAAAGCGTTAATGTGGAACCCGTCTGTTTCTGGGTTGTAGTCAAAGCGTTCAATTTCAACGGTAACAGAGTAAGGAAGCTCTTCGCCCGTAAAACGCATCAACTTTTCGCGAACAATCTCTGACGCCATAAAGCGTTGAGAACGGTCAGTGACATACTCTTCAGGAAAGTGGTGTGTCGCCTTCGGCAAGTGCTCACGAACATGTTTACGCAACACATCAATGTTTTTGCCATGCTTCGCCGAGATAGGCACCACATCAACAAAGTCCATGCGCTTAGACATTTCCATCATATGCAGCATCACGTCATTGCGGTCTTGTACATTGTCAACTTTGTTGACACACAGTACCACTGGGAAGTTAGACTTTTGCAGTTTGGTCAACACCATTTCATCGTCATTAGTCCAGTGCGTGCCATCAACCAAGAAAAAGACTAGGTTAACATCACTGAGTGAAGAGTTGGCTGCACGGTTCATCAAACGGTTAATCGCACGCTTCTCTTCAATATGCAGACCCGGAGTATCGACATAAATAGCTTGGTAGTCGCCTTCAGTATCAACACCCATAATACGGTGACGAGTCGTCTGAGGTTTACGTGAAGTAATCGAAATCTTCTGACCTAGGATACGGTTAAGAAGTGTTGATTTACCTACGTTTGGACGACCTACAATCGCCACAAAGCCACAGTGTTGATTGTCTGGCGAACTTGTCTGTTCATTGCTCGATGAGAAAAACGCATCGATATCAAATTCGTTGTTGTCTGTTGAATCAGTCATTGGTCAGTTGCTCTAGTGCTAATTCAGCAGCCGCTTGTTCTGCCTTGCGGCGGCTGGTGCCTTTACCAATAACAGGTTGTCCAATACCTGCTACATCACACGAAACCGTAAACTCTTGGTTATGTGCTTCACCTTTAATATTAGTCACTGTGTAAGCAGGTAGAGGTTTTCTTCGACCCTGAAGAAACTCTTGTAGACGAGTTTTAGGATCTTTTTGTGAAACCCCTGGCTTAATCGCATCAAGGCGAGTTTTGTACCAACTCAATATGATGCCACGCACAACTTCGATATCACTATCTAAGTAGATACCACCAATGATCGCTTCCACAGCGTCAGCAAGGATTGAATCACGACGAAAACCGCCGCTCTTTAATTCACCTGGACCTAATTTTAAGTGATCTCCTAGTTCGAATTCACGACCTAGCTCCGCGAGTGTATTTCCACGCACTAAGGTGGCACGCATGCGGCTCATGTCCCCTTCATTCACTTTAGGGAAACGATGGTAAAGATCATCAGCAATGACAAAACTTAAAATTGAATCGCCCAGAAACTCAAGACGCTCATTGTGTTTTCCATTAGCACTGCGATGTGTCAGTGCTAAGCTGATTAGCTCTGCATCATTAAATTGATAGCCGAGCTTTTTCTCTAGTTTTGCAATAGGAGAATTCATGCTCTCTCATTCATAATTTCGAATTTTCTAAATAGTTGATTTCACAGCTAGGCGACAAATAAATCCAGCCCTATGAGCATAGGGGCTCTATGAAATTAGGGTGGATTTATGCAGTCAACAACGCTGTAGTACCAACGATGACGAAAATTTAGTTAATACCACCGATGCGGTTAAACCTAACACCGGTTGGAACCCAAGAAGGCAAGAGACTATCTGCATCGCGTTCGAATTCGAAGCTAATCCAAATAGCAACTGCTTTACCCACTAGGTTAGCTTCTGGGACAAAACCCCAGTAGCGGCTATCAGCACTGTTGTCACGGTTATCACCCATCACAAAGTACTGACCTTCTGGAACCACCCACTCATTCACACCGTTGCGAGGTTGATACAATTCAACTCGGTCACGACGTAGTGGGTTAACCAAAATCTGATGACCCACTTCACCCAATTTTTCATCCAATTGAATCAATGGGATGCCATTTTGAATGAACTGGCTCTCTTCTACATTAGACAGTTTGACAGGCTGACAACTGGCCTCACCTGAAGACTGAATGCAGATTTCTTTCTTGCTGTTGTAACGAACCGTATCTCCCGGAAGACCTACAACACGCTTTATGTAATCGATATTTGGCTGAGGTGGGTACTTAAATACCACAATGTCACCACGCTCAGGCTTACCGGTTTCGACTAACTGAGTGCGCCATACTGGATCTTTCAGACCATAGGCGTATTTTTCAACCAAGATAAAATCGCCCACCAGCAGGGTTGGCATCATCGAGCCTGATGGAATTTGAAAAGGTTCATAGATAAATGAGCGCAATACAAGGACAGCAGCAATGACTGGAAAAATAGAGACGCTATTCTCTACCCACCAAGGCTGAGTCTTCACTTTTGCTAGAACGGCTGCATCCAAACCATTGGTTTGAGCTTCAACTTCAGCCAGTTTTTCTTGACGCTTTTTAGCAAAAACGAGCTTTTCCAGAACCCAGACAACGCCCGTTACTAAAGTAACGATTACTAGGATGAGTGAAAATGTATTCGCCATTGACTTCCCTTCTCTCAAAAATACGAAAGTGAAAGAGCATAACTCTTCCACTCAATTGAATGCTTTACTCGGTATCTATGACACTGGATAAATCACTGAGTTCTCTACACATTACGCGATAAGGAAATCAGCGATTATCCGATGACATGCAGTGGGTCAGAAAGTATCAGGATACTTAGTCTTTACCTACGTGTAAGATCGCTAGGAAAGCTTCTTGAGGCAACTCTACGTTACCAATCTGCTTCATACGCTTCTTACCTTCTTTCTGCTTCTTCAGTAGCTTCTTCTTACGACTCACGTCACCACCGTAACATTTTGCGATAACGTTCTTACGTAGCTGCTTCACTGTTGAACGGGCGATGATGTGGTTGCCGATCGCTGCTTGAATCGCAATATCGAACATCTGACGAGGGATAAACTCTTTCATCTTTTCAACAAGCTGACGACCGCGAGTTTGCGCCTGTTCTTTGTGTGTGATCAATGCTAAAGCATCAACCTTATCACCGTTAAGAAGTACGTCTACACGAACCATGTTAGACAATTCAAAACGCTGGAAGTTGTAATCAAGTGACGCATAGCCACGTGATGTAGACTTCAGACGGTCAAAGAAATCAAGAACAACTTCCGCCATTGGGATATCGTAAGTCACAGCAACTTGGTTACCGTGGTAAACCATATCAACCTGAATACCACGTTTTTCAACACATAGTGTGATCACGTTACCTAGGTAGTCTGCTGGAACAAGAATATTACAACGTGCGATTGGCTCACGAATTTCCTCGATATCATTTACCGCAGGCAACTTCGCAGGGCTATCTACGTATATAATCGTCCCATCAGTCTTCTCTACTTCATAAACTACGGTTGGCGCTGTAGTAATAAGGTCTAGATCGTACTCACGCTCTAGACGCTCTTGGATGATTTCCATGTGCAGCATGCCTAGGAAACCACAACGGAAACCAAAGCCAAGAGCTGCCGAGTTCTCTGGTTCATAGAACAGAGAAGCGTCGTTTAGACTTAACTTGCCTAGTGCATCACGGAAGTTTTCATAATCATCAGATGATACAGGGAATAGACCGGCATAAACCTGAGGTTTTACTTTCTTAAAGCCCGGTAGCGGTGCATCACAACCATGTTTAGCCAGTGTGAGCGTATCACCTACTGGAGCACCTAGAATATCCTTGATACCACAAACAACCCAGCCCACTTCACCCGTACTTAGTGAATTCGTATCAACCTGTTTCGGTGTGAAGATGCCTAGACGATCAACCCCCCACACTTGGCCTGTACTCATTACCTTAATTTTTTCGTTTTTCTTCAACTGGCCATTCTTAATACGAACCAGAGAAACAACACCAAGGTAGTTATCAAACCAAGAGTCAATGATTAGAGCTTGAAGTGGCCCATCTGGGTCACCTTCTGGTGCAGGAATCGCAGAGACAATGTTTTCAAGCACATCATCCACACCAAGGCCTGTTTTTGCACTACAACGCGTCGCTTCCATCGCATCAATGCCTACGATTTCTTCGATCTCTTCAGCAACACGCTCAGGATCGGCAGCAGGAAGGTCGATCTTGTTTAAGATTGGCACAACCTCAAGATCCATCTCGATCGCGGTATAACAGTTAGCAAGAGTTTGAGCTTCTACACCCTGACCCGCATCAACAACCAGTAGCGCACCTTCACAAGCGGCTAAAGAACGGGATACTTCGTAAGCGAAGTCAACGTGTCCCGGAGTATCGATGAAGTTCAACTGATACGTTTCACCATCTTTAGCGGTGTAGTTTAGCGTCACACTCTGTGATTTGATGGTGATACCACGCTCACGCTCTAGATCCATGGAGTCCAGAACCTGTGCGGCCATTTCACGGTCGCTTAAACCACCACATACTTGGATTAAACGGTCTGATAGGGTCGACTTACCATGGTCGATGTGGGCGATAATCGAAAAGTTACGAATGTGCTTCATGATTTGGGGTGACTAAACTCTTATAAATGGGGACAAGAAAGCCGTCTTGTGACGGCATTTCAATCAAGTTGGCAGATTCTACCCAATTTCTAGCCGCTTCGCACTAGCTAATTGGCTCACCTAATACCCTTAATAATATGACTTGCTGCGAAGATTGCTGCTCTAATCTGAAAGATAATCTTTTTGCTAGATAAATCCCTCCAACCGTTGCAAGAGCCGAAGTGAGGATGACGACCCCCTCTCCGAGAGAAAACGCAGGGGCAATCCACCATTGGGCTACCAAGGCACCAATGATCATCGCAAACAGTGGTAAGAGATAAACCAGCGCAGCAGACTGCAATACGCTTTTTTCAGGCAAGCCGATTTCCACGACTTGCCCTTTCTGAACTCGCTTATCTGTCACTAGATGCCAGTGAAGCGATTTTTTTCCCACGGCTTTAGATATAATGCCCGTCCCACAGCTCTTCTGAGATGAACAGCTACTGCAGCTCGTCTGTTGTTCGCAACTCAGCTCGACATCAAATCCCGATGCCAACTCTGTCACCTCAGAAACTGTTGCCAATGCGGTCATCATTGGGTCGTACTCTCACTCTTTACAAACGTCACTGACTGAGCAATACGTTTGGCAGTAGCAGGGGGAATATCACCGATAACAGAGATTTCGTGCTCACCGCGAACAAAGCTATGCAGCGTTCTGCGACCTTGTCTCACTAGCTGTCCTTTAAGTGACAAGTCATCACTATCCGAGACATAGATAGAAAAATTAAATAAGCCATCACTGTACATCTGGCTTTCGACCATGCGGTCGGTATTGTTCATTCGATAACGATTGAGCTCTTTCGGCTCGAAACCATTAGGGATCCAACCAACCGTCCAATATGAACTGCTCACCTGACCTTTAGGCAAAGAGAGAACTTCTGGCAATTTGACCTGATTCAGTCCACTCATCGCCTGTCCAATCTGATCGTTAACACTAAATGAGATGGTTCGGTACTGCTCTAACACTTCGCCGTCTCGATCAACCAGATCAGCTCGTAAAGGCAATTTGCTTTTTTCATCTACCCACAGCACATACGAGTAACGCTGCCCATCTTTAGGCACAACACGTAAAACCTGACATGCGGTACCCGCTTCGCGCGCGCGTCCAACAGGAATAAAGTCGTAAAACCCTTTCAACTTATCAACATTGGCATTGAGTAGAGGGATGGTTGGTGCAACCAAGTTACCGGATTCAATCGTAAAAGGTTCGACGCCAGGTTCGATGTAACTCACTTCATCACCACGTCGAATAACCTCTCTTACCGGGCCACTCAAGTAAAGTAGATGAGCAAGTTGCTTACCTTCTGCGCGAGCGTGTCGGTACAGCAGAGGTTCAATGCTATTTTTCTTAATTAAGATATAAGACAGTTCGTAATTTAAATGCTGACTTGCCTCGTTCATTTGATGCAACAAAGCCTCTGCAGAATCATCATCTGCAAAGGCCAATGTTGTATTCAAACTGAGCAGTGTCAGCACACTGATCAGAATTTTTTTCATTCAACTACCGTTTCAGGATTATCACTGTGCTCAAGGCCGTTGTCACTATTCAAGCGTAGCTGTAATTCGTAGTCTTGTAGCATCGCATTAATGCGACGACGTTGTTCCTGAACATTTAACTCATTGGTATTCGATTGTTCAAGCGAAGAGCGGGTTAAGCTCACTGGTTCAGCACTTCCAGAGAAAGGAATGGTTTGCAGAACAGGTAAAGTTTCCGCCTCTGGAACGCTAGCATCCGAGCCGCCATATTGTTGGACGCCAAGAATAACAACCAACGAGATACAGGCAGCCATAGCGACCTGACCAAATTGGCTTAACCAAGCAGGCATTTGACGACGAGCTTGTGACGGCGTCGGTTGAGACTCAACACGACGGTGCTGCTCTAACTGAGTTACTGTTGAGTGCGCAGGTTCATTTTCAAGTGCTAGCGCTACGCTTTCAGCAATGTTCCACTCCGGTTTTTCCGGAGCCTCACCACGCATCACGTCACCAATTAAATGATAATTGTGCCATGATTGCAGGCTTTCTTGGTCTTGCTCTAATTCACTTATCAGAGCTTTATCAACCAACTCTCCATCCATGAGTGCTGAAAGTTTCTCTTTGTCAGCCATTATTTTCACCATTAATGTTACTGGTCTAGCGTTGCAAAAGGGGTTGAATTTTCTTTTCAACCGCTTCACGAGCACGGAAGATACGTGAACGTACCGTTCCTACAGGGCAATCCATAACCGCTGCTATTTCTTCGTAGCTTAAGCCATCGAGCTCGCGCAACGTCATTGCGGTTTTTAAATCTTCAGGCAGTGCATCAATCGCACTGAAAACAACACGTTTCAATTCATTGGACAACGTTAAGTTCTCAGGGTTCGAAATTTCTTTTAATGCATTACCCGTTTCGTAATATTCAGCATCTTCAGTATCCACATCTTGTGCAGGGGGTCTTCTGCCCTGTGCGACAAGGTGGTTTTTTGCAGTATTAACGGCAATCCGATATAACCAAGTATAGAAGGCACTTTCACCACGAAAGCTTGGTATCGCTCGGTACGCCTTAATAAATGCTTCTTGTGCTACATCGGGAACATCACCAGGATTATTCACATAGCGAGAAATAAGATTGCAAACTTTGTTCTGGTACTTAGTCACCAACAAGTTGAATGCTTGCTTATCCCCATTCTGAACTCGCTCAATTAATACTTGATCGGTCAGCTGCTCGTTCATTCGAGCGGGTACTCCTATTGTTATTCGCCCCTATCTTCTCAGACATGGACATTAATTATGCAAAATGTAGTCTTGACACCACTGCTTACTTGAGCACTATTGTGACCTAGCTAATAAAGATAAGTTCAAAAATTCTTCAAACTATTTTTACGCAATGATGCACCAAGCTACCTATGTTCCAAATTGTGAGGATGTAGGTAAAGAAAAGCAATGCTATTTACGAACAATTGCATTTATGCAAAGCCATTCTTGGAGTGGTACTATAGCGCATTGACTCTTTTGTTTTGTGAGTCAAAGATGCAATTCAATGACAGATTTAAGAGCGGGATCGCTCTGTTGTCTATGCGTTTTTTCGGGAAGGAAGGCGCACAGATACAACTTAACTCGGGAATGATAAAGTTTTATGAACGCAAACTGTGAACATCAGTGTGATGTGTTGGTGGTGGGTAGTGGCGCGGCAGGTCTATCGTTAGCGTTGCGTGTCGCTGAATACGGCAAAGTCATCGTGCTGAGTAAAGGAGCTCGTAGCGAAGGAGCGACCTATTACGCGCAAGGTGGTATCGCCGCAGTTTTCGATGAGTCAGACAGTATTGAATCGCACGTTCAAGACACCCTAATCGCAGGTGCTGGCATTTGCGAAAAAGAGACGGTTGAGTTTATTGCCCGAAATGCCAAAGAGTGTGTGCAATGGCTAATCGATGGTGGCGTTCCATTTGATCGTGAAGAAAACGATAGTGATGAGGCCCCTCGTTACCACTTAACCAGAGAGGGTGGCCACAGCCATCGTCGTATTTTACATGCCGCCGACGCTACAGGCATGGCAATGCAAACATCTCTGCAAGACAATGTTCATAATCACCCAAACATTACGGTTCTAGAGCGTCATAACGCTCTAGACTTAATTACCGAAGACAAGGTCGGTGGAGACAGCAAAAAAGTTGTCGGTGCATACATCTGGAACCGTAATCAGGAACACGTTGAAACCGTACGTTCAAAGTTCGTCGTACTTGCGACAGGTGGCGCATCAAAAGTATACCAATACACGTCTAACCCTGACGTTTCATCCGGTGATGGTATCGCGATGGCTTGGCGTGCAGGCTGTCGAGTGGCAAACCTAGAGTTCAATCAATTCCATCCAACCTGTTTATATCATCCAGAAGCTCGAAACTTCCTGCTAACAGAAGCTTTGCGTGGTGAAGGCGCCTATTTGCGTCGTCCTGACGGCTCTCGCTTTATGCCTGATTTCGATCCGCGTGAAGAGCTTGCACCACGTGATGTGGTCGCTCGTGCTATCGACTTTGAAATGAAACGACTGGGTGCAGACTGTATGTACCTAGACATTAGTCATAAGCCAGCGGATTTTATTGAGAAACACTTTCCAACCATCAATACCCGCCTGCTCGAACTTGGCATAGATATGACCAAAGAACCAATCCCAGTGGTTCCTGCCGCACACTACACCTGTGGTGGCGTTATGGTTGAGCAGACAGGTCAAACGGATCTCTCTCAACTCTATGCAATCGGTGAAGTCAGCTATACCGGTCTACACGGTGCAAACCGCATGGCATCAAATTCTTTGCTTGAGTGTGTGGTCTACGCGTGGGCTGCTGCCAATGACATCATCGCAAATCTCGATCAAGCAACGTTGCCACCAAGTCTTCCAGCTTGGGATGAAAGTCAGGTTAACTGCTCAGATGAAGAGGTCGTCATTCAGCATAACTGGCATGAGTTACGTCTCTTTATGTGGGACTACATGGGAATCGTTAGAACCGATAAGCGTTTGGAGCGTGCATTACGCCGAATCCAGCTACTTCAGCAGGAAACTCACGAGTACTACAGCAACTTCAGAGTATCTAACAACTTACTTGAACTGCGTAATCTACTACAGGTCGCTGAGCTTATGGTACGTTGTGCTATGGAACGCAAAGAGAGCCGCGGCCTGCACTACACCCTAGACTACCCTGAGCTTGCCGAAGACAGTGGTCCAACAATTTTAGTACCAGAGAAGCTAAAATAATCCAATCCGAGGGAGCCTATGGCTCCCTTTTTAACATAACCACTAGTTCACGATATTTTGCTTCTGTGACGCTATCTCGCCACAGCATCACTCTTTCCTCATTGCGATGAATGATCACCAAGCCGATCGGTAAAAGCGTGAACATCACTTTTTTGATCTTATGCCGACCACGAGTTGATTGATATTGCGTTGCAGAAACAAAGCTCACTTCATCTCGCAATGATTTAATAAGTAACGGTTCTGCGTTGACGTGTTTGAAAAGCACAAACAAAAGCAAAAAGGTTGGGGCTAACGGTAATGTAGAGAGGGTAATTATTGAAAAGGCCAAAACCAGTAGCAAGGTATTGGCCTTTAGAGCAGTAGCTGATGGGGTTAAAGTGAGATTAACGCACTTTGCTGAGGTTATGCGCGACAATCTTATCTACCATTGCAGCATGGCCTAAGTTCTCGCTTCGACCATGTCCCATAATCCAGGTAAACAAATCTGGATCATCACACTCTAGCAGTGAGACAAAGTCACGTTGTTCATTTTCTTGTAGGCCATCAAAGCATTCTTCAAAAAATGGCATGATCACAACGTCGAGTTCTAACATTCCACGGCGACACGCCCATTTAATACGCGCTTTTTGTTCTGCGGTATACATTCTACTTCCTCACCTTATCGGTTGTTTGCGCCGAGTGTAACAAGCAAATAAGCTTACAACTAGTACGTCAGTCACACTCCCGACTAAGGTCACTATTTTCGTTCACTATCTAGATAATGAATGGCACACAATTCAAAAGGTTGTTTATCACTAGGAATAGGCGATAACATACGGCCATCAACTACTTATTAGGTAACTATCATGGATTGGCACAACGACTTTGCACCCTTACAACTCGCGTCAAATGATGTTCTTCCCCAACTGGCGATTGCTCCTCTCAACTCATGGGCTGCGATCACCATGGTTGGTGAAGATAAGAAGTCTTACTTACAAGGCCAAGTTACCTGCGATGTGGTTAAGCTAGAACCACATTCATCCACATTTGGCGCACACTGCGATGCCAAAGGTAAAGTCTGGAGTGTATTCCGACTCTTCCATCACAATGATGGCTATGCCATGTTTCAACCATCAGCCGTGATCGAAAAAGAGCTGGCAGAAATTAAAAAGTATGCCGTTTTTTCGAAGGTAGAAATCAAGCAAACCGACGAGATCGCTCTGGGTGTGATGGGTGAAAAGGCAACCGAACTGGTTAACACGCTTTCCAGTCTATCTGGAGATGTCCGCCCAATAGATGGCGGAACAGCCGTTAAAATAGACCACCAGCGCTGGTTGTTGCTGGTAACACAAGAGGCGGCACAGCACATTGTGGCTTCAAGCCAAGCTGACAAGGTTGATGAGACACTTTGGACACTCCTCGATATCCAAGCGGGTTTGCCGATTTTAACAGCTGAACAGCAAAATGAGCACATACCACAAGCACTCAATGTTCAAGCTTTAGCGGGTATTAGCTTCACTAAAGGCTGTTACACCGGACAAGAAACGGTAGCACGAGCCAAATATCGTGGGATTAACAAACGTGCGCTATTCATTATTAAAGGGGAAGCGCAGCAGGAGATTACTGCTAACGCAGAACTAGAGCGTGCTGTTGGAGAAAACTGGCGCAGCGCGGGTCAACTGCTCGCACACTATCGCTATAGTGATAACCATGCCTTGGCTCTTGTTGTATTACCAAACAACTTGGAAGAAGACACTCAGCTACGCCTTAAAGATCAGACTCAAAGTCAGTGGACTTTCGCGTCCCTTCCTTATTCACTTGAAGATAATGACTAGCCCGTTTTCTACTCATATAACCCAATACCTTGAATCGCAGCAGGTTCATTTTCGCCTGCTGCCTCATCAACGTCCAGCCGTCACAATTGAAGATGCGGCGATGCAAAGAGGTATTCGCCCAAGTCAGATGGTGAAGTCGATTGTACTGAGAGATATGAGCGATCGTTACGCCATCGCTTGTGCACCCGGAGATCAATCTATCGATCCCAAGAAAGTCCGAGCTTTACTGGAGTGGCGACGTATGACCTGCGTATCTATGGAACAGGTAGCGAGTTTAACGGGCTACCAAATTGGTACCGTCGTTCCCCTCCTTTTAAAAACGCCAATGGTCGTGGTCTTCGATCAACAACTTCTGCGTGAACCTGAAGTCACCATCAGCAGTGGCTCTAATATGGCGGGCATTGCCCTCCAATGTGATGACTTGATCCGTCTTTGCCAACCTAGAGTCGCCAATATCTGCCGCGACTAAAACGAACCCTATCCAAGTTGGATAACATTCAGATATTTTTTTGCAATCGATTTCATTAATTGGTGATTAGCGTCTCACACCCAAGCATTAGTGGTTAAATTTTTATTCAATTTAAAAGCATAAGTAGTCACAGGGTATTTTTTGAAGTATTCTGCTTTTGTTGGTTAAAGTTCGAACAAAGGTCATGTGCCCCGTTCGACACTCGCTGAAGAGCCTGTATGTAACTTGGAATGCGAGTGCACTCCTTCTCCAACAAAAAAAAGTGAATCCACTGATTGTTTCAGGACATCCACTTTTTGTGTAATGCATCTGTGACTATTCGCCCGCCTTGAAGCGGGCTTTTTTTTGCAAATTTAACACCAAATTAACACCTAATTAAAAAGTTAAACTATTCTTAAAACTGTCACATAGTTCAGGCTTAATACTTCACGATTAAGACCTTCTATAAGTTCCTAACTCAGAACATAAATGAGGTAATTATCACAATAATTTGGATATTTATCCGCGAATTTGCCTACAGCAACACAAATATCCAAATAACACAGTTTTGACTGCATATTCCCCCATGACAATCACACAATTAACGGAGGGAAGTCAGTATAATTGCGGTGCTTGCTAAACATAAGGACAAATGTATGAGACTGTTTAAGCGCTATACACCAGGTATGATTGCTAAACACATTAGTCGACTATTTAAAGGAAGGATTTATATCTACGGGGTAGGTAAATTTGAGTTCGATAACGGTAAGCTTATTCTGCCAGAAAAGGCAGAGCGCAGGCATTTTCAAGCGGTAAAAGAGATCAATCAAGAAATCATGAAACTCCGCTGTGCATACGCATAACAGAATTTAAAAAGGGTTGGCAATGCCAACCCTTTCCACTTTAGTGGGTTTGAGATTTTATTCCTCTGTTCTGTGCCAGTTTCGGCAAATCACCTTTCAAACCCAATGCGCGCTTCATAATCTCATCTTTTGCACCAGGAAGTTGGCCTGCTAGCTTCATACCTATACCGCGGAGCAGTTTTTTCGCTGGATTATTGCCTTCGAAGAGATCTTTAAATCCTTGCATTGCCGCAATCATCTTAGCAGCCTCAGCTTTACGCCAACGTTCATAACCCCGTAGATTTCGTTTAGTCCCGAAGTCTTCACCTTGCTGCCACATCTCTAGTACTTGTTGGGCAAGACTCGCCGCATCAAGTAAACCTAAGTTCACCCCCTGCCCTGCGAGTGGGTGAATGGTATGTGCCGCATCTCCTACCAATGCCACTCGCTCTGTCACAAAGTCTCGTGCATAGCGCATTTTTAATGGGAAGGCGAATCGCTCCCCAAGCACTTCACACAAGCCAAGTCGATTATCAAACTCAGCAGTGAGCACTTTACTAAACTCATTGGCTGACATACCAAGTAAACGTTCAGCCCGATTCGGTTCCGTCGACCACACAATAGAGCTCAAATTATCTTCGCCTAAAGGTAGAAAAGCTAATGGACCTTGAGGAGTAAAGGTTTGACGTGCAACACTTTGGTGAGATTCTTGAGTACGGACGTTAGCAACAATTGCGCTATGGCCGTAATCCCAATGTGTCAAAGGAATATCTTGCTGCTTGCGCACCCAAGAGTTGGCGCCATCAGCACCAACAACTAGCTTGGCAGTCAATGATTGCCCGCTATCTAAGTTAATCCATGCTTCACTCTCTCCAATCGCCATCGAAGCACATTTCGCTGGCATAAATAGAGTGACATTACTTTGCTGCTTAACTTGATCAAGTAACGCAAGCTGAATAACTCGATTCTCAACAATATGACCGAGGTCCGGTTGCGCTAGCTGCTGTGCTTCGAACTCAATTCGAGCAAAACTGTCTTGTTCCCAGACTTCCATAGCACGATAAGGGGCCGCTCGACGTTGAACGATTCCTTGCCATGCCCCTAGGTTTCGCAAAATTGTCTCACTAGAACGACTTAATGCTGAAACACGCACATCAGGAAGCTCACCAAGCTCGCTTTCTGGTTCACGACTTTCGATTACCGCGATACGCAGTTCTGTATCTTTGAACGCAGCAGCGAGCGCTAAGCCAACCATTCCACCACCAACAATGGCGATATCTACACTTTGCATCATATCTTTGTGTCCTTGCTGATATCTCTAACGAGACACCAAACCTAATGTTCTTCTCAATAGTGGTGTTTTGAGTATCGGCAAATTATCCATCGCAAACAGACCCACATTTCGCCCGATCCGCGTCGCTAAGTAATCATTTGAAAACAGATGTACTAACGCAGAGGTCATCTCAATTGTCGCATCGCGATCATCACTTCGAGACTGTTTAAAGCGTTTTAAAACCTGATAACAACCCACATCATGTGTCGAATGTGCAATACTTTCCGCCAAGGTAGCGACGTCTCTGATACCTAAGTTAAATCCCTGTCCTGCGATAGGGTGAAGCGTTTGTGCCGCATTCCCGACAACAGCAAAGCGGTGCGAAACATTTTCTTTTCGGTATCTAAGCAGTAACGGGTAACTCGCTCGCTGTCCGACTTTTTTTAACTTACCTAACCGCCAACCAAATGCCGTTTGAAGCTCTGACAAAAACTGTTTGTCATCATAGTCCATGACTTCTGTCGCATGTTCTGGACGCAAACACCAAACTAAGGACATACGCCCTTCAGACATAGGTAACAGGGCGACAGGCCCGGACTCAGTAAAACGCTCAAATGCTTGCCCCTTATGAGCAAGCTCTGTGGTGACATTCGCTATCACAGCAACTTGATCGAAGTTATGTTCAGTCAGTTCATGACCCAACTGCTGGCAACAGGTAGAAATCGCGCCATCTGCCGCAACCAACAATTTACCTTCAACCACCGTTTCATTGGTGAGCCTTATTTGCACTTTCTTCTCATGACGAGTGACTTGACTGACAGAGGCTTGGATCAGCTCAATGTTGTCGTCTAACTGAGCCTGACGATAGTAAATACGACCAACATCAGCCAACTCGACGACATACCCCAAGGCTTCTAAACCCACTTCCTGAGTTGCAATGTCGGTCATACCTGCGTGGGTTCGGTCGGAGACATGAATGTGTTCAATTGGCGTGGCAATTTTTGCGATTTCTTCCCATAAACCAAACTTCCTCAAGATCGCCGCGCTACCATAGGAAAGAGCAATCGAACGTGAATCAAAACCAGGATGAGCCTGATCGTCAACCGGAAAAGGTTCTATCACCGCAATAGACAAAGGTTGTTTGGAAAGCTTATTTATCGCTAATGCTAGGGTCATTCCTGCCATAGCACCACCAGCAATCACCACATCAAACTGCTTCATCGCGTTACCTATTAATGAATCGTTGGAGCCTGTTTCTCGACCGGTTTTTGGCCAAATTCTGCATGAATGGTCAATACACATGCCTTAACATGTTCGATCACGTGCTCTAATAACTGAGCTTGTTCTTCGAGATCATCCTCTTCATCAATACCCAGTTTGGCAATTTCTTCTAAATCCGCCAATGCCTCTTTAACGTCACTTGATGCCTTGTTGAGCGCAGCATTGATTAAACCAAGACCAGAAATAAAGTGATTAACCCATTCGGCCAAGCCATCTGCGACGTCAAACAGTGTTGCACTCGCTTCGTCATCAGGAAGGAGTAGCTCAAGATCCATTCCAGAACCCGTTAGTTCCTGAATAGTTGCATCTAAAGTGCCTTCGGCTAACTGCAAAGATTTTGTAGGCCAGCCCATACCTTCACTCACATAGTCATAAACAAGTGGCTGCCAACTTTTATCTATTAGGCTTAAACCGCCACAAAGCATTCCAGTGAGCAAGCCGTGAAGTTCTGCTGGGTTAACAGCTAAGCCTGCCGACTGTAACTCACTGGCAAATGTCAGATAATCAGGTAATTTGGTGTCGCTCATTGCTATGACCTAAAATAAAGTAAATATCCTCAATCGTATCACTTACCAAAGCAGGCGAAAACGCGTGATTGCGCAATTGTGGGGAGCTTTTACACAAATTGCCCAATTACTGTGTTGTTACACACTGATTTTGGTTAGGTCTAACTGAAAAGCTTGAATCTTAATAAGGCTTTTTCTATAGTTTCTCCCTCGGTGATTATCTGCTTTATCACCTTAGACAACAGATATAGAGTCGGTATGAGTAATCAAGCGGTAGAAGTCGAAATCTTAGGCAAACTAACTCGTGTTAACTGTCCAGCAGGACAAGAAGAGTCTTTGATCAATGCAGCAGCACGTTTAGATGATCGCCTTAAAGAGTTAGCGGCTAAAACCAAGATGACCAACGAAGTACAGCTGTTGACCTTTGTTGCCTTAAACTTTTGTCACGAACTCGAAGTCCGCGACAACGATTCAAAGCAGGAACAAGATGCAATGATTGAGCGTATGGAACTGCTCTCTGCGTCTTTAGATGATGCAATTAGTAAAGTTAAGCCAGGACAGCAGTAACCTTTACACAATCAAGAATTTACCCTGGAGTGTTCGTGAGGGGATTAAGTCCCTGAGCCGATAAGCAATACCCAAGGGTTAGTACTTGATAGCTATTGAGCAAGCTCGGCTTGTACCGAGAAGCCTACGGTTATCTCTGCTGATCCGCCTTGAACCAGCTGGTTCAAGGGTCCATATCTCCAACGGCACTCTGGGGTATCCCTATCTCGATACCCTGCAACCATGGGTAATGTCATGACTCTTTCACGCCAAGACTTACGTAAAGTCATTCGTCAGAAACGCAATGCGCTCAGTAGCGACACGCAATATCTGGCAGGATTAGACTTAGTGACACAATTCAAGCAATTGCCTGAGATCGCCTCAGCACAACATATCGCTTTGTACATCACGGCAGATGGCGAGATCGATACTAAACCACTCATTGAATGGCTATGGCAGCAGGGAAAGGATGTCTACTTACCTGTGATTCACCCCTTTTCCCACGGTCATCTACTTTTCCTTCGATACTCAAGCACGACACCTATGGTGCTAAACCGCTATGCAATTGCAGAACCCAAATTAGATCAGACTCAGATTATTCCTGTCGCTCAGCTTGATCTCATCTGCACCCCTTTAGTCGCTTTTGACTCCACTGGACATCGCCTAGGGATGGGGGGGGGCTACTACGATCGTACGCTAGAGCCTTGGTTCAACACTCGCCTCGGGCCTAAACCAATTGGATTAGCCCACGACTGTCAGCAAGTCGACTCACTGCCTATCGAGTCGTGGGATGTACCTCTACCTAAAATAGTGACACCAAGCCAGATCTGGGATTGGGAATAAAACCAATTTGCAGCTATAATCGCCGCCGCAAACGATTTTACTACCGCCTCTAGGAGATGAGCATGACTCAAGATGAAATGAAGAAAGAAGCTGGTTGGGCAGCACTTAAGTATGTTGAAAAAGGCAGCATTGTTGGTGTTGGTACAGGCTCTACTGTGAATCACTTCATCGATGCACTTGCAACAATGAAAGATGACATCAAAGGTGCTGTTTCAAGCTCTGAAGCATCAACTGAAAAGCTAAAAGGTCTCGGCATCGAAGTCTTCGACTGCAACGATGTTGCGATGCTAGACATCTACGTTGATGGTGCTGATGAGATCAACGCATCTCGTGACATGATCAAAGGCGGTGGCGCAGCACTGACTCGTGAGAAAATTGTTGCTGCTATTTCTGAGAAGTTCGTCTGTATCGTTGACAATACTAAAGCTGTCGACGTACTTGGCCAGTTCCCACTGCCAGTAGAAGTGATCCCAATGGCACGCTCTTACGTTGCTCGCCAGTTGGTTAAATTAGGTGGTGATCCTGCTTACCGTGAAGGTGTAGTCACTGACAATGGTAACGTTATTCTTGATGTGCATGGCATGAAGATTACTGATCCAAAAGATCTAGAAGATAAAATCAACGCTATTGCTGGTGTCGTCACTGTTGGTCTATTCGCACATCGTGGTGCTGATGTTGTCATCACTGGCACGCCAGAAGGGGCGAAAATCGAAGAGTAACCCATCGATTTTGGTTATTTCATTACATGCGGCGCCATTTGGCGCCGTTTTTTTCATTTTAATCAATAAATATTCTGCCTTATTCCGTAATTTTCTTACCCAAACTGTATTTTTTTTGTTAAGTTAATGGTCAGAAGACGCACAAGGAAAACGTTTGCGTGCTACATGACGCTGATAAAAACGTTTGCTTTATCTGCTTTAGTCTAATGTGCGCCACTTAAGCCCAATTTCCCCACTTTAAGGAAGAAGACAATGGCCAAAGTTTCACTGGAAAAAGACAAAATAAAAATTCTCTTGCTTGAAGGTCTACACCCATCAACAGTAGAAGTTCTTCAGGCTGCCGGCTACACCAACATCGAGTATCACAAAGGTTCACTTCCAGAAGATGAGCTTCTAGAAGCCGTTAAGGATGTACATTTTATTGGTATCCGTTCGCGCACTAACTTGACAGAAGAAGTGATCAACGCTGCCGAAAAATTGGTCGCCATTGGCTGTTTCTGTATTGGTACCAACCAAGTTGATCTTAAAGCAGCCGCATCTCGCGGTATTCCAGTATTTAACGCACCTTTCTCAAATACACGTAGTGTTGCTGAACTGGTACTAGGTCAGATCTTATTGCTACTACGCGGTATTCCAGAAAAGAACGCGCTAGCTCACCGTGGTATTTGGAAGAAGAGTGCTGACAATTCATACGAAGCACGCGGTAAACGTTTAGGCATTATCGGTTATGGTCACATTGGTACACAGTTAGGCATTATTGCTGAAAACCTGGGTATGCGTGTCTACTACTACGATATTGAAAACAAGCTTTCACTAGGTAATGCGACTCAAGTCCACACCATGAGTGAGCTTCTCAATAAATGTGATGTCATCTCACTTCACGTTCCTGAAACCGCTGATACTAAGAACATGATGGGTGCCGAAGAGTTCGCTCGCATGAAACCAGGTTCAATCTTTATCAACGCTGCTCGTGGTACTGTGGTTGATATCGAAGCACTCTGCCATAGCTTGGAAGCAGGTCACCTTGCTGGTGCGGCAATTGACGTGTTCCCAACCGAGCCTAAAACCAACGCAGATCCATTTGAGTCTCCACTGCAAAAATTCGATAACGTTATCCTAACTCCTCACGTAGGTGGCTCAACTCAAGAAGCTCAAGAAAACATTGGTGTAGAAGTAGCTGGAAAATTGGCTAAGTACTCAGACAATGGTTCAACGCTATCAAGCGTTAACTTCCCTGAAGTTTCTCTACCAGAACATCGCGATTGTTCACGACTCCTGCACATTCACGAAAACCGTCCAGGTATTCTGACTCAAATTAACACCATCTTCGCTGAAGAAGGGATTAACATCGCAGGTCAGTACCTTCAGACAGCAGCAGACTTCGGTTATGTGGTTATTGATGTAGAGACGGAACGCTCTGAAGAAGCACTGAAGAAGCTAAAAAGCATCGAAGGTACTATTCGCGCTCGTATCCTTCACTAATGAATTCATAAATGCAAAAAACCACCGTTATACGGTGGTTTTTTTATAAGCTAAAAGGCGACTTTTAAGGTTTTAAAGCGCGTTCACCACGAGCAATTCCAACCACACCACTGCGCGCAACTTCGATCACTTCTGTTACTTCAGAAATGGCCTGAATAAAGGCATCAAGTTTCTCGCTGGTTCCTGCCATCTGTACCGTGTACTGGGAAGCCGTGACATCAACAATCTGACCGCGGAAGATATCAGCAGTACGTTTAACTTCCGCACGTGAAAAACCGCTGGCTTTCACTTTCACCATCATCAATTCACGTTCGATATGGTCAAGCTCTGTCACTTCCTGCACTTTTAGGACATCGATCAGTTTGTTAAGTTGCTTCTGGATCTGCTCCAGTTCCATGTCATCAGAGATGGTTGTAATGTTTAAACGCGATAATGTTTCATCATCTGTCGGTGAAACCGTTAGAGATTCGATGTTGTAAGCACGTTGAGAAAACAGACCAACAACACGCGATAAGGCACCCGGTTGGTTTTCCATTAGTAGTGAAATAATGTGTCTCATAATTACGTTCTCTCCGTCTTGCTTAACCACATTTTGTCCATACCCTCACCTTTGATCTGCATTGGGTATACATGCTCAGTCTCGTCCACATTGATATCAACAAACACTAAGCGATCTTTCATATCAAGTGCTTGTTTTAGACCAGATTCCAACTGATCTGGAGATTCAATTCGGATACCAACATGGCCATAAGCTTCAGCAATGGCGGCAAAATCAGGAACAGAACTCATATATGAGTTTGAATGGCGGCCTTGGTAAATAATGTCTTGCCATTGTTTTACCATGCCTAAGAATCGGTTATTCAAGTTAATGATTTTAACAGGAATATCGTATTGCATTGCTGTCGATAGTTCCTGAATATTCATTTGAATACTGCCGTCACCGGTCACTACCACCACTTCTTCTTCAGGCTTGGCGAACTTAACACCCATACCTGCTGGTAGACCGAAGCCCATCGTGCCAAGACCACCAGAGTTGATCCAGCGGCGAGGTTTATTGAATGGGTAGTAAAGGGCTGCAAACATTTGGTGCTGACCTACGTCAGAAGCAACGTAAGCGTCGCCATTTGTCAGCTTGTGCAAGGTTTCAATAACTTGCTGAGGCTTAATACGCTCAGGTGATGTCTCATAAGACAAACACTCACGATCACGCCACACTTGGATCTCATCCCACCAGCGATTTAAAGCATCTTGATCGTTCGTGCTACCCTGCTCTTCAAGCAATTTAACCATGCTTTCGAGAACTTTTTCTGCAGAGCCGACAATAGGCAGATCCGCTTTGACGTTTTTCGAGATTGATGACGGATCAATATCGATATGCATTACTTTAGCGTCTGGGCAGTACTTCTCTAGATTGTTTGTGGTTCGGTCATCAAAACGAACGCCGACACCAAAAATGAGATCCGCTCTGTGCATCGCCATATTGGCTTCATACACACCATGCATACCCAACATTCCTAAGGAATTTTTATGAGTGCCAGGGAATGCACCAAGCCCCATCAAAGTACTGACGACAGGTAGATTTAGCGCTTCAGCTAATTTAGTTAGGTGCTCTTCTGCACCAGAAATGACGGCGCCACCACCGACATACAGCACAGGTCGTTTTGCTTCTAGCAGGGTCTTCAGACCTTTCTTGATTTGACCTTTATGACCCGTCGTTGTCGGTTTGTAAGAGCGCATTGAAATAGCTTGAGGGTACTCATACGGCAGCTTAACCTGAGGATTCATTACATCTTTAGGCAAATCAATAAGTACAGGGCCAGGGCGACCGGTGGTTGCAATATAGAAGGCTTTCTTAACCGTTTCAGGAATGTCTTCTGCTTTCTTTACTAAGAAACTGTGTTTAACAACTGGGCGAGATACACCCACGATATCACACTCTTGGAATGCGTCATTACCGATCATGTTATTCGGTACGTTACCCGAAATCACGATCATTGGAATAGAGTCCATATACGCCGTCGCAATACCGGTGATGGTGTTGGTAGCACCTGGACCAGAACAGACAAGCACTACACCAGGTTTGCCAGTGGCTCGTGCATAGCCATCAGCCATATGAGTTGCGGCTTGTTCATGACGAACGAGTACATGCTTAATTTGATCAGTTTTTGCGTGAAGCGCATCGTAGATATCTAAAACAGAACCGCCTGGGTAGCCAAAGATCTGTTCTACGCCTTCTTCGATCAGAGATTGAACAACCATCTCTGCTCCGGACAACATTGCTGCCATATTTTTCTCCTTAAACCAGTTTGTCATCGGATAAGGTCAATCTGATGAGCTGGTTTTCCATAGTCTAGGTCTTATTCGTAGCCTAATTCGAAATATTTCCACTTTTTCGGCTATGTCTTGCTCATAGGTAACATAAAGCAAGGTAACGCAACAAATGTAACGTTTTATTATCAACGGGTCTAATGCGATTTATCTCCCACTTTAAAGATTGCACTGGAAAGCAATCATTTATAGCAACATGAGTCTAAAGCAATCCACTTAAATAGACATAATTACCATCAACGCTCATAAATTCAGTAACAAATTCTGGTCTATTTTTCGAACCAAGTGATTAAACAACATCAAAACAATCATATAAGCACAATAAAAAAATCCCCCAGCAAGCGAATTTGCTTGTTGGGGGATTTTTAATCACTCTGAAAATTAACTATCGGAAATATTAGTTTTTATCCGACTTGTCCTTGTACATTTCTTCGATTTCATCTTGATACTTGTCGTTAATCACTTTACGACGCAGTTTTTGTGTCGGAGTCAGCTCACCATCATCCATAGAGAAGGCTTTCGGCAATAGCTTGAACTTCTTCACTTGTTCAAACTTCGCCAACTCTTTTTGTAAGTCATTAACGCGCTTTTCTAGCATCTCAACAATCTGATGGTGCTTAATCAACTCGACTCGATCATGATATTTGATGTTGAGCTCTTTAGCGTATTCTTCTAACGAGTCATAACAAGGCACTATCAGAGCAGAGACAAATTTGCGCGTATCTGCAATAACAGCAATCTGTTCAATAAAGTGATCTTTGCCGATTGCGCCTTCAATCATTTGCGGAGCGATATACTTACCATTCGACGTCTTCATTAGCTCTTTGATTCGGTCTGTAATGAACAAGTTGCCATTCTCATCGATATGACCAGCATCACCTGTTTTCAGAAAGCCATGTTCGTCAAAGGTTTTCGCTGTCTCTTCCGGCATTTTGTAGTAACCACGCATGACCATTGGACCACGAACAAGAATCTCGTTGTTCTCACCAATCTTGACCTGAGCGCCCGGCATCGACATACCTATCGAGTCAGGATTGAAACATTTATCATCCCAGCACGATACGGTTGCTGTCGTCTCTGTCATGCCATAACCCAACTTTACGTTGATACCAATCGCATGGAAGAAGCGACCGATGGTTTCATCGAGCTTAGCGCCACCACACGGCATGAAATTGATTTGACCGCCAAGCAAAGCACGTAGCTTTGACAAGACCAGCTTGTCTGCCAATGCGTGCGCTTTCTTCAGAGCAATGGAAGGTTTGCGCCCTTCTTGATGGCACAATGCCATCTTGGCACCCATATTTACTGCCCAAGTAAATAGAACTTTGCGAATAAATGGTGCTTTAGCCACTTTTTCATGAATCGCTGAGAAAATCTTTTCGTAGAAGCGAGGCACCGCACACATCACTGTCGGGCGTACTTCACTCAAGGCTTCACGGACTTGCATAGTGTCTTGTAGGTAACAGTTCGTCGCCCCTTTGTACAGCACGTAGAACGTCCAAGCGCGCTCAAATACATGCGAAAGAGGTAAGAAACAGAGCGACACATCAGATTCACTCAAACTTAATCTCTGGTCATGGCCTTCCAACTGTGCAGCAATATTCGCGTAATCCAACATTACGCCCTTAGGCTGCCCAGTTGTACCCGATGTGTAGATTAGTGTTAGTAGGTCATCGAAGCATACCTGCTCTAATCGGGCATCCAATTCTGGTTGATGCACTTCGTTCGACTGAGCAATGAATTTTTGCCAACCAATAGCAAAACTATGTTCGCCAACCTGTACGTCATCGGACATAGCCACAATCAGTTCTAATTGTTCGCATTGGTCAAAGATGGATACAGCTGCGTCAAATTGAGCTTGCTCACCAACAAATAATACTCGCACATCCGCATTCTGTAGGATGTAAGCTGACTGAGCGGCAGTGTTGGTTGGATAAATCGGTACTGTGACGGCACGCAGTTGTAATGCTGCGAAATCTGCCACTGTCCACTGTGGCATGTTGTTGGAGAAGATACCAATCTTGTCTTGGACTCGTATTCCCTGAGCCAATAGAGCAAGTGAAAGAGAATCAACTTGCTGACCAAACTGCTTCCAGCTAATACCATTCCACATATTGCCCACTTTATGTTTGAGCGCAATGCGGTCGCTGCCTTTCGCAATCTGTTCTCGAATTCGTTTTACAATGTGAAAATCTAGGTTGGCCATCTTTACTACCTTTAGCTTACACCTGTAAGCTTTATTAAGCGCACAAGTGTACATTTCGGGTTAGAAAAGGCAACTGATGAGCATCAAAGTTATCAATTAAAATAGTAAAAAACCTTGAATGGCGCGAACCATCCAAGGCTTTTCCTATCAGTGAATACTGACAATTACTTTAGAGCAACCACTTCGCCGCAGATCATCATTAGCTGATCGCGCAGCCAGATATGACCCTTGTCTTTTTCGCTTGATTCATGCCAGCTTAAGAAGCCACTGATTTGACCGTTTTCATACGGGAACTCGATGACTTGCAACTGCTCTTTGTTTGCTGCATTTTCGACCATCCAACGTGGTGCGATTGTCACTAGCTCAGATTGACCTACAACGTAGAGAACGTTGCTTAGGCTCGTACCCTCATAGTATGCCTGAACATCAAGATCTCGGTACGCTTGCTCAGAGAAGCTACGCTGACCGTGAACTTTAGATAACTTAGCATGACGTTCACCAAGCAATTGTGCTGGGTTTACTGACCCTTGAATACGTGGGTGTGCTTTAGATGCCACTACAACCAACTCATCTTGGAAGATTTCTGTGCTTGAGAAGCCTTGCTCATCAAAACGAGCATAATCGATAACAAAGTCGATCTCTTGGTAACGCATTCTCTCTGCAAGTTGGCGATCGAATTCAGCATCTAGGTGAAGCTGTACATTAGGCGCAAGCTCGTGAATCGTTGACATAATCTTTGGCGCAAAACGCATGTCACATGGGCTGCAAATTGCCAGTTTAAATAGACGAGTAGATGTCTCTGGAGAGAAAACTGAACTTGGTAATTCATTACGAATAAGTTGCAGAGCCTGACGAACAGGACCAAATAGCTGACGAGCTCGTTGAGTCGGTTGAATACCGCGTCCCTGACGCATAAATAGCTCATCATTAAACATCACTTTAAGACGCGCTACAGCGTTACTTACTGCTGGCTGAGACATACCCAGATTATGCGCAGCGCGAGTGATGTTTTGTTCTTGCATGACCGCATCGAACACAGTTAAAAGGTTTAAATCTACTCCACGTAAAGTACTTTCCATACGGTAGCTAGCGATAGCACTCATAGACTCTTTTTTGTCAATCATTGGGCAAGCCTCTTTAATTCATCAACGTAAATGGTTACTAACTTCAAAATGAGTTGGGAATAGAAAACCAAAGGTTCGCCGCATCCATTATATTTAGTTGTTAGATGTTTTATGGCGAATCACTACTATCAACGAATCATTCAGCAATTAGCAATAAGATTGACAATTAATCAGTATTTTTTACTTAACCCGACAGTGTTCCTTTAATAAACAATAACTTAAAAAGCTCATAAAAAAATATCAAGGCCGTTTTTATAGTGTTTATTAGATCTATTTGATATTAATTTCTAACTTATTCTTAGAAAGAGAGTTATGGATAGGACTTATGAATAACAATATCAACGTAAAAATGGCATCAATAGTTTGAAGCCATTTTACGCTAAGAAAGAAGATCTATACGTTAATCGCATAACTCGGGAAATCGACTTTTTCCCACAGGCTCTCGGTCAATTGAGATTGGTCGTCCCAATTGCCTTGTTTAATCCAGCTCACGATCGCTGCGGCCACATCAGGATATTGGACACTTTCTGCCGTGTCTTCATCAAGCCATCGCCTCACTGCGGATGCATCTAAATCATCCATACACGATGCCAAGCCAAGTCCTTCCAATGTCGCGACATTACTTATCTGCTCAAATTGGCCACTTAAAGGTTTAAGCAACAATTTCTTTCCTAGAGTCAACGCCTCTGACGGCAGCTCAAATCCCCCATTTGCTATAACCCCTTCACAACGCTGTAAATGAGATTGAAATGAGTCGAGGCTAAGTGGCAAACAGTGAATATTGGCAAGCACTTGAGGCTCAGTGATCTCTGGGTGATAACATACAAACTTCTGATTTGAGAAGCGTAGCAACAAATCCGTGATGTCAGTTAAGCTTTCAAATGGCAAGTAAACAAGCACATAGTCTTCTTCCCTACAGTGCCCTTTCTCAGTGTGAATAATCGGAGGGAGGATAGGCTGGTCAAAGTGATACCAGTGCAAGCCAAGATGGTGTGTGGCTGGGGCAAAATGCCTAATAACCAGCTTGTCCAGCCAACTGGCTCCTTTGATCGGCACCGAGTAGCGAAAAGCATTTTGATGACTAATACTGATCGAGGGAATCTTTTGCCTTTTGGCGGCCCAAGCAGATACCGGCTCAAAATCATTCAGTACTAAGTCGTAATCGGACAAATCAAACTGACTGACATCACGCCAAAACTTCCAAAGATTATTCGCCACCAGTGTCTTACCCATATCTACCCTACCTTTGCGGGTAGCAAATGAAAGGCCAGCGCGAGTTTGAAAATGACCAAATGCTTCCATCGAGAAATAGTGCTGCTCATTTCTTCCCGTAAAAAGGTAATCAACATCCAAACCTTCATTAGCAAGACATTTTGCCATCGCACGAGCACGCGCAATATGTCCATTGCCTGTCCCTTGAACTCCGTACAATATTTTCATCCATTCATCCCCAATGCGATCAGAGCGAACTGTGCGCTGCCGACGCCAAGCAATACGCCGATAAGAACGTCCGTTAAGAAATGAACGCCTAACAAAATCCTTGAGCTTGCAATCAACGCCGCCCAAACAAACGCAAACAGCTGCCATTCCACGTAAAAATGACCGATTACAGTCGCCATCAGGAAAGCGGCGGCAGTATGCCCAGAAGGCAGACTATAGCGGTCTGAAGGCGTAATAAAAGAAGTGACTAAATCGGAAAGCTCTTGTGGGCGACGGCGTTTAAATAGGTTTTTAGCCAACCAATAGATCGGCAGTTCTATAACAAAAGCGCACAAACCAGCAGCAAGAAATGTTCGCCCTTCGACACCACCATAAACAAAAGCGAGCAGTCCGAGCAAAGCGTATAGATGGCCATCTCCCGTGTGAGAAATCACCTTACTCAAACGCGACACTGGATAACAAAATTTATGTTGTAAACAGAATAGGGAAAACGCTAAATCAAACTTAGCAATGGGCTCCATTGAACGCATTTCCAGCTCCTTTCATTACCGATCTTGCTTAAACTTAATTCGAGTTGGTGACAGGCAGGTGAAACTTTGACTGAGATTCGATGACAAGCTCACCAGTATCGACGAGTGGTAATGGGTTCAACCTACTAGAACACACTATTGACATGACCAATACCAACAGACGATTCATCTCTTAAACTGGCCGTTTCCCGCTGGAACTGATCTAAGATGAATAAAAAACACACTTTAGGGTTGACGTTGTCCGTTGAGTGCGGTACTAATTTGTTAACTTAAATATGTGGATTATTTAACGCCCCTAAAGGAATCGTTAACAATGATGAACCGTTTTTCTATCCTGCTGAGCCTCCTCCTTATCGTGACATAATCGCGCGGGTAGGCTGTGGAAGAAAAACAACCACACAGAATTACAACAAACCCGCACTCAGATGCGGGTTTTTTTATATCTAATTACCGGAAGTAAACGATTAACTCGTGCAAATGCACATAATCACTAAGGAAGTAAACATGAATGATCAAGTCATTATTTTCGACACCACCTTGCGTGATGGCGAACAAGCGTTGTCAGCAAGCTTGACGGTTAAAGAAAAACTGCAGATTGCCTATGCGCTTGAAAGGCTCGGCGTTGATGTTATTGAAGCGGGTTTTCCTGTTTCTTCTCCAGGTGATTTTGAGTCGGTACAAACCATCGCTCGCAACATTAAGAACAGTCGAATTTGTGCCCTTTCGCGAGCCGTTGCGAAAGATATCGATGCCGCAGCAGAAGCGTTAAAAGTTGCAGACCAGTTCCGAATTCATACCTTTATTTCTACTTCCACCGTTCACGTTCAAGACAAACTTCGTCGCAGTTACGATGACGTCGTCGAAATGGGTGTAAAAGCAGTCAAACATGCGCGTAATTACACCGATGATGTCGAGTTTTCTTGCGAAGATGCAGGGCGTACACCTATCGATAACTTATGTCGTATGGTTGAAGCCGCTATCAACGCAGGTGCAAGCACGATCAATATCCCAGACACCGTTGGCTACACAGTGCCAAATGAATTTGGTGGCATTATTCAAACCCTGTTCAATCGAGTGCCAAATATCGACAAAGCGATCATTTCGGTACACTGCCATGACGACTTAGGCATGTCAGTAGCAAACTCCATTGCCGCTGTGCAAGCAGGTGCTCGTCAGATTGAAGGCACCATTAATGGTATTGGCGAACGCGCCGGCAACTGCTCACTTGAAGAAATCGCGATGATCATCAAGACCAGACAGGAGCTACTTGGTGTTCACACAGGTTTAAAACATGATGAAATCCATCGCACCAGTAAACTGGTTAGCCAATTGTGCAACATGCCGATTCAAAGCAACAAAGCAATTGTAGGTGCGAATGCATTTAGCCACTCATCAGGCATTCACCAAGATGGCATGTTAAAGAACAAGAATACCTACGAGATCATGACACCAGAATCGATAGGTCTTAAGAATCAAGCGTTGAACCTAACTAGCCGAAGTGGACGTGCGGCAGTGAAAAGCCATATGGATGCAATGGGCTACAAAGAAGATGAGTACAACCTGGATGCACTTTATGAAGACTTCTTAAAGTTGGCTGACCGTAAAGGCCAAGTGTTTGATTATGATTTAGAAGCCTTGATGCATTTCTCTAATCTACGTGAAGAAGATGATTTTTATAAATTGAACTATCTAAGCGTTCAGTCAGGAAGCGTAATGGCCACCACAAGCATCAAGATACAGTGTGGTGATGAGGAAACTTGTGAAGCCGCTGTCGGTAACGGTCCTGTTGATGCTCTTTACCAGTGTATCTATCGTGTAACTGGTTATGATATTGTTCTAGATAAGTTTGATTTAACCGCGAAAGGCGAAGGTGAGGATGGCTTAGGTCAAGCTGACATCATCGCTAACTACAAAGGTCGCAAATATCACGGCACAGGTGTTTCAACTGATATCGTAGAAGCTTCTGGTCAAGCGCTATTGCATGTGATTAACAGCATCCATCGCGCAAACAAAATCGAAGAAATCAAACAGAAAAAAATCGCAACAGTATAAGTGAGACTCCAAGGACGCGAGTCGCCTTGGAGGAAAATAAAAATTAAAGGATTACCATGACAGACAAATCATACAAAATTGCTGTACTACCCGGTGACGGCATTGGCCCAGAAGTAATGTCACAAGCACATAAAGTGCTAGACGCTATCGAAAAAAAATACGCGATCGAATTTGTGCGTGAAGAACATGATGTCGGTGGCATTGCGATCGATAACCACGGTTGCCCACTACCAGACAGCACAGTGAAAGCTTGTGAAGAATCTGATGCCGTTCTTTTTGGTTCTGTCGGTGGTCCTAAGTGGGAACATCTTCCGCCTAACGATCAACCAGAGCGTGGTGCCCTACTTCCACTACGTAAACACTTCCAGCTATTTTGTAACCTTCGCCCAGCTCAGATCCATAAAGGTCTAGAAGCGTTCTCTCCTCTTCGTGCAGATATCTCAGAGCGCGGATTCGACATTGTTGTTGTGCGTGAGCTAACTGGCGGTATCTACTTTGGCCAGCCAAAAGGACGCGAAGGTGAAGGCGCAAATGAGAAAGCATTTGATACCGAGGTGTATCACCGTTACGAGATCGAACGTATTGCTAAGATTGCGTTCGAGTCAGCCCGCCTTCGTAACAACAAAGTATGCTCGATTGATAAAGCGAACGTGCTGCAAAGCTCTATCCTTTGGCGTGAAGTGGTTGAAGAGATCGCTAAAGACTATCCCGATGTTGAGTTGTCGCATATGTACATCGACAACGCCACAATGCAGCTCATCAAAGACCCATCGCAATTTGACGTCATGCTATGTTCGAACATCTTCGGTGACATCATCTCTGATGAGTGTGCAATGATCACAGGTTCAATGGGAATGCTGCCTTCAGCCTCTCTTAATGAAAGCAAATTTGGCCTATACGAACCAGCGGGCGGAAGCGCACCAGACATCGCGGGCAAAAATATCGCTAATCCAGTGGCACAAATCCTGTCAGCCGCTCTGATGTTACGTTACAGCCTAGGTGAAGAGGCGGCGGCTCAGGACATTGAAACCGCGGTATCAAAAGCACTATCAGCAGGGGAATTAACCGCGGATCTGTCAGGTGACAAGCCTGCGCTATCCACCTCTGAGATGGGCGATAAGATTGCAGAGTACATTCTTAATTCGTAGTAAACCAATTTAATAATAATGACTTAGCAGTAGGTAAGCCGTTACCTGCTGCTATACACAGGAAAGTAATAATGGGCAAAACACTATATGAAAAAGTCTACGACGCTCACGTCGCCGTAGCCGCAGAGGGTGAGAACCCAATTCTGTACATCGACCGCCATTTAGTTCATGAAGTAACATCACCTCAAGCCTTCGATGGCCTACGAGAAAAAGGGCGTAAAGTCCGTCAGGTGAGTAAAACCTTCGCTACGATGGATCACAACGTATCGACGACGACCAAAGACATCAATGCGTCAGGTGAAATGGCACGTATCCAGATGGAGACGCTATCGAAGAACTGTGAAGAGTTTGGTGTCACCCTTTACGATATCAACCACAAATACCAAGGTATCGTACATGTCATGGGGCCAGAACTTGGTATCACTCTGCCTGGTATGACTATCGTTTGTGGTGACTCACATACGGCAACACATGGAGCTTTTGGTTCTCTAGCGTTTGGTATCGGCACTTCAGAAGTTGAGCATGTTTTAGCAACTCAGACTCTAAAACAAGCTCGCGCTAAAACCATGAAGATCGAAGTTAAAGGCAAAGTAGCACCGGGTATCACAGCCAAAGATATCGTATTGGCAATCATCGGTAAAACGACCGCCGCTGGCGGTACAGGCTACGTTGTCGAGTTCTGCGGTGAAGCCATCACTGACCTTACAATGGAAGGTCGAATGACAGTCTGCAACATGGCGATTGAACTCGGTGCTAAAGCTGGCTTGATTGCGCCAGATGAAACCACATTTAACTACGTTAAAGGTCGTAAGTTCTCTCCTCAAGGTGCTGATTTCGATGCAGCCGTAGAGTACTGGAAGACCTTAAAAACGGATGATGATGCCGAGTTCGATGCTGTCGTTACACTAGAAGCCGCAGATATTAAACCTCAGGTAACTTGGGGAACTAACCCAGGTCAAGTTATCGCTGTTGACCAACCTATCCCTGCGCCAGAAAGTTTTACAGACCCAGTAGAAAAAGCTTCTGCGGAAAAAGCACTTGCCTACATGGGCTTAGAGGCGGGCAAATCACTTTCAGAATACTCAGTAGACAAAGTATTTGTCGGCTCTTGTACTAACTCTCGTATCGAAGATATGCGCGCTGCTGCGGAAGTTGCTAAAGGTCGTAAAGTGGCCGCTCATGTTCAGGCTTTGATCGTTCCAGGTTCAGAGCAAGTGAAAGCGCAAGCAGAAGCGGAAGGTCTGGATGTTATCTTCAAAGAAGCAGGGTTTGAGTGGCGCTTACCAGGTTGTTCGATGTGCTTAGCAATGAACAATGACCGATTGGGTCCTCAAGAGCGTTGTGCATCTACATCAAACCGTAACTTTGAAGGGCGTCAAGGCCGTGATGGACGTACCCACTTAGTCAGCCCTGCAATGGCAGCAGCAGCAGCAATTGCTGGCCATTTTGTCGACATTCGTAACTTGGATTAAGGAGAAACAACATGTCAGGTTTTAAACAGCATAAAGGCTTAGTTGTTCCTCTAGACGCAGCAAACGTTGACACAGATGCAATTATTCCTAAACAGTTCCTACAGAAGGTATCTCGTCTAGGTTTTGGTAAGCATCTTTTCCATGATTGGCGTTTTCTTGATGACGCTGGCAAACAGCCAAATCCAGAGTTTGTAATGAATGCACCGCGTTACAAAGGGGCGTCTATCCTACTTGCTCGTGAAAACTTTGGCTGCGGTTCATCACGTGAACATGCTCCATGGGCGCTTGCCGATTACGGCATTCGAGCAATGATAGCTCCAAGCTTCGCAGATATTTTCTACGGTAACTCTATCAATAACCAAATGGTTCCTGTCCGCTTAACTGAGCAAGAAGTTGATGAAATCTTCAAGTTTGTTGAAGCCAATGAAGGTGCTGAAGTCGAAGTTGATCTAGAAGCAAACAAAGTAAGAGCAAATGGCAAAGAGTACTCATTTGAAATCGATGAATTCCGCCGTCACTGTCTACTAAACGGTTTAGATAATATCGGTCTTACTTTACAACACGAAGATAAGATCGCGAGTTACGAAGCTAACATCCCTAGCTTCTTGTAGTAATTCAATCTACCAATAAATAACAAAAGGTTAGCTTAAGCTAGCCTTTTTTGTTTGTAGCTGAAACAAACACCCAATAAGCTTGGTCTAGTAATAAAAGCCTATCACCACTGGAATTTAGCCAATGACACGTATTATTGCTCTGCTAGTCACACTGATCTCTCTTAATGTTTTTGCCGCCCCCAAGTCAGAGCCTTGGCCCTATTGGCAACAAGCCAATCAGAGTAACCAAGCCAGCATTTCACACCAAGCATGGCAAACTTTCCTCAATAGCTACCTAGTAACAGACAGTGACTACACGCTAGTCAAATATGGCGACGTTTCCGAACAAGACAAACAACAACTGGATCTGTACATCTCTACTCTTGCCAAGATCGATCCTCGAACATACTCGCTAGATGAACAGTATGCCTATTGGGTTAACCTATACAATGCAATCACAGTTCAACTAATTATCGATGCCTACCCGATCAAATCGATTACCAAATTAGGTGGCCTTTTTAGCTTTGGGCCGTGGGGAGATGAAGTGATTACTGTGGCTGGACAACCACTTTCTCTAAATGACATTGAGCATCGTATCTTACGCCCTATCTGGAACGATCCTAGAACACACTACGCCGTTAACTGTGCCAGCTTAGGTTGCCCTAACTTACAAAGCCAAGCCTTCACCGCCGCTAACACAGAGCAGTTGTTGGAACTCGCTGCAAAGCAGTTTATCAATAGCGATAAGGGTGTGTTAGTGAATGGTGACAGTATCCGACTCTCATCTATCTATGATTGGTTTATCGCTGATTTTGGCACTCAACAGCAGCTAGTTACTCATATCAATCGGTATCGCGAACAACCGATCATGTCGGTTAAAGGAGCGAGTTATGAGTATGATTGGGATTTAAACGTGAAGAGATAAAAGTCAATGTATTGGATCTTTTCTGGGAACAAGCGTTGCCAACATCAGCCCCTAGAAAGATTCTCGCCGATCAAGTTTACCATCAGCGAAGCGTTCCATCTCTCTCATACACAAAAAGCCCGCAGCGTAAGCTGCGGGCTTTTAATTCTGTGCTAGACAGCCAGCGTCGTAGGCAACTTGTAGTCGAAGTGCACAATAAAACGAGTAAAAACAAAAAGACCCCAGCATTTCTGCTGAGGTCTGGAATAAGTGGCGGAGCGGACGGGACTCGAACCCGCGACCCCCGGCGTGACAGGCCGGTATTCTAACCAACTGAACTACCGCTCCGCACTGGTTAGACTCTTGAGTCTAAGTTTTTGCCTTTGGATTATTCTGAAATCCAAAAACAGAAAGGGAACCTGGCGATGTCCTACTCTCACATGGGGAAACCCCACACTACCATCGGCGCTAATTCGTTTCACTTCTGAGTTCGGAATGGAATCAGGTGGGTCCAAATCGCTATGGTCGCCAAGTAAAATTCTTTACGTTTTGCTTTAAACTCTATGCATAAAGCTTAAAACAAACAGTAACTGGTGCTGATACCCAGACTCGAACTGGGGACCTCATCCTTACCAAGGATGCGCTCTACCACCTGAGCTATATCAGCATCAAGATATCCCTGTGGGACTAAAAAAGCCCGTTCTTACAAACGGGCTCTTAGCAATTTAAAGCCTGGCGATGTCCTACTCTCACATGGGGAAACCCCACACTACCATCGGCGCTAATTCGTTTCACTTCTGAGTTCGGAATGGAATCAGGTGGGTCCAAATCGCTATGGTCGCCAAGCAAATTCTTTAATTCGGAAAGCTGTCAGTTCTTACACATTCAATGTTCTTACTTTGAGTCCATCAAAACCCTTTGGGTGTTGTATGGTTAAGCCTCACGGGCAATTAGTACAGGTTAGCTCAACGCCTC